>JAGQWV010000209.1 GCA_020437045.1 Saprospiraceae bacterium
TTAATACCCGGGGATAGTGCCCGGGAAGCCATTTCTACCAGCTGATGAATGGAATGCTCCAGATCCTGCTCTTTGGTCCTGCTCTTTCCAAAAATAAATTGATGCTGTATTTCTTCGATGACCTGATCTTCAACCGTTTTTTTAGCATAAATTTTGCCGAATTCTTGTCCCGCAACCAGAAAATCCCCCTGCCGGTAGTGCAGCTCTACAATCAGATCATTTTGATTAGCAATATCTAAAATTTTATCACTATCAATATAACGTAAATAACCATTTGCTTTACTATGAAAAGCTTTGTGTATTGAATGGAGTTCCAGCTCTTTTTCAATCTTTTGTAGATCAACATTTTCCTCTTGAGGAGTTTTCTCCGGAAATAGGTCCTTTATATTTTTGGAAAGAACTGTTGATATTTCTGCAATAATATTTTCCGCCTGAATATTGGTAGCAATATGGTGGAAAAATATTACCAATAAGATAATATTAAGTATGGTTGCTACGAGCGCCAGAAGGACGGAGATGGATGGTATAAAACTAAATTGCTCATTGTCTTTGATGCTATTTAAAATGATCAGACAATAAATATAGGTGGCGGTATAGGAGCCCAGTACAATTTGGTTGATCCGGTCGTACATGAAATTCCGGATGAGCCGGGGGCCGAATTGTGACGATGCTAATGTCAACGCGACGAGGGTAATGGAAAAGACCGTCCCAGCTACGCCTATCATCGCACTGGAAATGGTAGATAGGATATCATGTGCAGCTTTCGCACTACCGGTGAGTAAAAAACGTGTTATCCCCTCCGGATGAATAGCAAATCGATGATCGACATATAAAAAAGTCAGTGACAGAAGTACTGCGATCAGGATGAGTAGGACCGGAATAAACCAGAAAGTTGCCCGTAATTCATTCCAAAAGTAGATCAGTCTTTTCATAGGTCAGGTCATCGTTCAAAACTCGATACCGTTTTCGATTTGGATATCATTGAGGACTGGACTAGAAGGGTATGTGAGTCATCAATGATGTTACCTTTTAACCGGAGTCATCATCTCCAATATTGAGAATTTTTATCTCTACCCGTTGATTCTTACGTCTTCCTTCAGGTGTCAAATTCGAATACAGAGGTTGCCTTTTACCATAGCCCCGATAATATACTCTCTCTCCGGCAATGCCATGCTGAACAATATATTCTGCCACAGATTTAGCACGGGCTGTTGATATCATGTCACAATAATCATCTTTAGGGACATTGTTCGTATGACCTTCGATCCGGATAACGACGGATGGATTATCTTTTAAAAAGTCATACACTTCATCAAGAATGGGTTCGGCGGCATCATTAACATTGGTACTGTCAGCATCAAATTGTAACATTTGCATCTGCACAACCTGACCACTGCGTAACTTACTCAATGTCAATTGAGGCAAAATCTTTTGTTTGGTTTCAAACGAAGCCACGGCTTCACATCCGTTGCCATCCGTGACGGTCACCTCATGGGCGCCAAGGCTGAGGTTCTCTGCTTTTTCTCCGGTAAATTGGTTGTCCCAAAGGTAGGTATAGGTACCAGATCCACCGCTGACTTTCACCTGTGCCCGACCATCTTTGCTGGCCTCATCGGTGACTCCACGTTGTTCGATAATTTCTACTTCCAATGGTTCTGGTTCCACAATATCAATACTTGCATTAACCGTATTTCCGGCTACATCTGATACCGTGACTTCATAGGCTCCACTGGCCAAACCGACCGGTTTGTCACCCGAAATGCCAGGATCACTCCACGAATAGGTAAATGGGCTTTTTCCACCTCTAACCACCGCTTCGACAGCGGCGTCTTTTTCACCATTGCAATTGATGGAATTGGTAAGGTTAAGGACCACTGACATCTCAGAAATGTTTTCCGAAATCTCAACTTCTGATGTAGAAACGCAACCGGCGGCATCGGTGACCGTTACCTGATGGGTTCCAGGGGCCAGGGCATTGGCCTCACGACTGGTCTCTCCGTTGCTCCACGTATAAGTATAATTACCGGTTCCTCCGGAAGCTCGTACCGATGCTCTGCCATCCTTATTATTAGCACTTGCCGCAGCATGTACCGTTGCTTCAGATGTAAGGGGCTCTAATTTTTCCACATTGACAGAGGCCGTAATCGATTCACCTCTGTCATCCGTGACGGTCAGTTGGTAAACTCCAGCATCAACGGATGTTGCCGCGTCTCCGCTGAGCTTTGAATCACTCCATTGGTAAGTATAGGGTGCCATCCCTCCGGCCACCATTGCCTTTAGGCTATTGCCACCATCTCCGGCACATTTGCTTTTACTTGTTTGGGCTAGAGTTAAGGCCAGTTCCTGCACTTCCTGGGTTATTTCGACGGTTGCGGTGGCAGTACACCCATTGTCATCGGTAACGGTGACTGAATGGCTCCCTGCACTTAACTTCTGTGCCCGCGCTTTTGACTCTCCATTATCCCATTGATATTTTATCCGGCCTTCCGCTCCGGCTACTTCCACTAATCCTGAACCATCTGAGCCCTCAAGATCAGCTGGTTTAACCTGCGAAGCGGTGGCACTGATCACTTCTCTTTCTTCAAGATTTATGGATGCTTCGGCTTTCTTATTTTCTGAATCAGTTACGGTGACGAAATAAGTTCCTGCTTTGAGATTGTTGGCGGTGTTGCCCTTTATCGCTGCATCACTCCATACGACGATATAGGGTTCTGCTCCTCCACTCACATTTAGCTGAATCGCATAAAGGTCGTCTTTAGCGCATTTGTCACCTTCTATTTTAATCAGTTGGGCTGACAGTTCTGCGGTTTCCTGAGTGATCTCAACGTTAGCTGTAGTTGTACATCCATTTTGATCGGTGATCGTCACCGTATGGTTACCCGCTTCCAGATTTTCCGCCTGGGCCTTCGATTCTCCATTGTCCCATTGATATTTCAGACGACCGGTTGATCCGCTTACTTCTACGGATCCGGATCCTTCTTTGCCATCCGGATTTGCCGCCCTTAACTGCGACGCAACGGCGTTTAATACTTCAACTTCGGGAAGATTGATTGATGCCTGTACACTGTTATTCGCAGCATCGGTAATGGTGGCAAAATAAGTTCCGGGTTTAAGTCCTTCTACCATATTTCCCTGTAGCTTTGGATCACTCCAGGCGATGGTATAGGGTTCGATTCCTCCGGTGACATTCAGTTGGATTTTTTGTTCTTCCACCGTGGCGCACCTATCATCACCTGCTTTCGTAATATTTGCTGCCAATGCGGCCGCATCCCTGGAGATGGTGAGGGAAGCTTCTGTCTTACATCCATTTACATCCGTCACGGTAACTCCGTGTTCTCCTGCTTCCAGCCGCTCTGCCTGAGGACCAATTTCTCCATTGTCCCAAAGAAAAGTGAACTTCGGCTTTCCTCCTTCTACCGTAGCTGTCGCTGCACCCCGGCTTTCTTCAGTATGAGGTCGTGTCTGGGCCAAGGTAAGTTTCAATCGCGTATCCGGAACTTCTCCCTCGGCAACTTTCGATTGTCCACGGCTATCTGTGACTGTCACCAGATATTTACCTTTTGCCAGATTTTGAGGATGATCTCCTGACAAGCCCTGATCCCACTGGTACGTATATGGGGGTTGACCTCCTTTGATTTTGACAATCAGAGATGCATCATCAATGTTGGGATCACATGAGAGCTCTTTATCAACAAGACAGGTAACTGTCATAGCTGATTCTTTTTCAATAACATAGAGACCCTTGTCCTGAGTACCTACCCAAACGGCACCTTCCGGATCTACAGCAATACAGTTTACATTGTTACTTGTGAAATAATCACCGCCATCAAATACTTTATACCGGTTGCTGTCTACGTCAAACATGGTCAGATACTCAGAAGCGATCCAGAGCTTCCCCTCTTTATCAAAGGCTATATCTTTTATGGGACCACTGACTTTTTCAGGATCAATTTCTACTGTACTCCATTCATCTCTGGGGCTGACGACCCAAATGATATCTTCCGAAAGCAGCCAGATCTCCTTGCCACGATTGGCGACAGCCTGAAATCGGAAATAGCGCTCCTCCAGACCCCAACGGCCATCACGTCCAGCAATTACTCCTTCATCGGTACCGATAAAATGACGATCATCATCACCATCAACATATATCATGTTGATCTTTTCTGACCGTAATTTGGGCATTCGCTTGTTGATTTCTTTAATCCATTTCAATTTGGGCTGCGTACGAAAAAGGTAGACGCCACTTTCGGTAGTTCCAATCCACAAATGGTCTTGTATTTCATTATAAAAGGCACAGCTGATTTCATTCGTTCCGGTGATGACTCCACCTATTTCATCATTGATAGCCCCTTTTACCCAACGAATGTCAGCGTTGCCTCCGGGTAGGTTCAATAGTGATTCTTCAGCGCTACCCACAATGACCGGAGTTGCCAGGTCTGCGGCATGAACTTGCCACAGTCCTTCAGCATTGCTGACCCATTTTTCACCCTCCTTATCTACGTAAATATTATAGACGGGAGCATCGGGATTAATAGCTGATGCTCTTTCGACACGCATTGGTTCATCCTGACCAAAAGATACCGAAGCGAATGATGCAACGAGAAATAGTACAGTAAGAGATCGAATCATCTAAAAAATAAATTTTTGAGCGTTCCCTATTGAAGGGAATGACACCGAATAAGTATAAAACAACAATAATAACGCCAAGGCAGCGAATGTTGGTGTCAAAGATAATACCTTAGATAAAAGACTGATAATTAGTCGATAGCCAGAAAATCAGGAATTATCTTGCTTGGCAAAGACCTTACGCAATAATTCAGATGATCGTTGTCCTACATCAGACCTTATTCCTTCTTCTTTTTTCTCAATCAAGCCAAAGACTCCATCCAATGATTTTTTGGTCACATGATCATCCAAATCGGGATTGGTCTTCTTTACCAGAGGTATTTTATTGTAGGCGGTTACTGCTTCCTTCCACAGACTACGGGCATTGACTTCATCCAGTGCAGAGGCTATGACCGGCCTGAATTCATCATATAGCTGTTGGGAGGTGGTACGCTGCAGATAGCGAGTGGCGGCATCTTTCTCACCCATGAGGATGTTAGTGACATCCTTAAATGTCAGGTTTTTAATCGCGGATACAAAAATGGGTTTGGCTTTGCTGGCAGCAAGCTCTGCTGCTCTATTCATCCGTTCTACCAGCTTGGATTCAAAATCAGTAAAGCCCGGCAACGTCGAAATTTTACTTACGATCTGCTGAGCCTCATCTGGTAAAGCTATTTTGTATACTGATTTATAAAAGCCGTCTTCGGCGGATAAAAAGTCTACCGCTTCACCGGTTCCGAGGTTTAATGCTTCTTTCAACCCCATCCCCATTTCATCTTCGGTCAGTCCTTCGCCCTTTATAGCCTTCTTGGCTTTATTTACAAGGTCGCCTAATTTTTGTGCATTTGAAACAGACACGATTGTCAGTGAAAGGAAGATAATGGATAATATTCTCATAAAACTTACTTTGTCTTTTACGGTTTTTTAAACGCTGTATATGCCTTGCAAGTTTGATTTGAGACGTTTTTCTTTGTTTGCTGGGACAGGATTAACCTTTTCTTAGCGTTTCCATCATCTTCACTTCATGGTCCAGCAGCCATTTTTTTCGCCAGATTCCCCCACCATAGCCCGTCATTGATCCATTTGAACCAATCACCCGGTGGCAAGGTATAAGGATAGCTATCCGATTATCTCCATTTGCTTTGGCTACTGCTCTGACGGCTTTGCGGTCACCACATGCCTGAGCTTGTTCTGAATAGGTCCGGGTACTGCCGGCGGGAATCTCACAAAGTTGATCCCATACCTTCCTTTGAAAAGGGGTCCCTGGATAAAGCAGTGAAAGCTCGAAGCAATGTCTTTCACCATGAAAGTATTGATCCAGCTGCCTACCGAGTTCGGTCAAATGGCTATTCAGGCCGGGAATAAAGGAATTCTTAAAATGTCTCTTCAGTGTTTTGATTTGCGTCTCCAACATCCTTCGATCGGTAAATTCGAGAAGACATATCCCTTTCTCCGTGGCTCCGGCCATCATTGGACCCAAAGGGGTTTCAATCCGTGACATTGTGATCATTTCTTTTTCGCCACTGGATCCCGGAGGAAATCCCATTTTCTTGCGAAATGCATCCGTGAAACCACTCAGTGATTCGTAACCTAGATCATAGGCGGTATCCGTGATTTTTTCTCCTTTTTGTAATCTGCCAAAGGCATGGTTTAGCCTGAGTGATCGCTGATAGGCGTGAAATGTCATTCCATGGTTTTTCTGAAACCACCTACGTATTTTAACGGGATCTAGGGCTCTATCTCTTAGGTCAAAGTCTTTTAGATTTTTCGTAGGATTTTTATGTAATTCCTCCAGAAGATCATTGATCTCCGGTGCAGTAGAAGATAGATTATACATGGGTTTACATACTTTGCAAGCCCGGTATCCATGGTCCAGGGCTTCCTTGGTATTTGGAAAAAATTCGACATTAGATAATAGGGGCTTTCGCGCCCGGCAGGTGGACCGGCAGAAGATTCCGGTCGTCTTAACACCCACATAAAAAATACCTTCAAAACGGGAATCACGATCGACCAATGCCTGATACATGGTTTCCGTAGTTGGGAGATTTTTCTGGTTCAACATAATAGAAGTTGTGATTTTTGAACGAAGATCGAGCATAATCTCACAGCGAACAACCGATAATTGAACAACCAATTTTTTTTAGCCAGCAAACCTTGGCATATGCATGGTAGCATGAAAAATTAACGAAGATAATCGATGCATTGGTCTCCTAGGTCAATTTTACTCTCAACAGATACATATCAGCAGTGATATACAGGTATTGTTCCCGGGCGTCAAAGGCACAATTAGCAGTGGCCTGGCCGGTCTTGATTTTTCCCAACACCTTGCCATCAGCATTAAAAATCCATACGCCTCCCGGACCTGTGGCAAAAAGAGCACCGGAGGAATGCACTTTCATACCATCGGGCAAACCTTTTTCAGATCCCACCAGATTGGTCACATCGTAAAAGTAATGACCATTGACAGGCTGGTTGGCTTCTAAATCATATACATACCAGACCGCTTTCTTTGGATCACTACAAGCGACGTATAGTTTACTTTGATCCGGAGATAGGGCAATGCCATTGGGTCTGCTGATACTGTCGATGAGTAGCTCCGCCACTGAAGTGCCGGCTTTGACCCGGTATACTCCCTGAAAAGGAATTTCTTTTGTGGGGTCATCCATATTGCCTTCTAAACCGTATGGTGGATCAGTAAAATATAAGTCACCGGATTTGCTGTAGGTGGCATCATTGGGACTATTGAGTTTTTTACCCTGATAATTATCTACGATCGTCTCAAACTGCGGTTGCGGATTATTGACAGGACTGGACATTCTGGCTATTCTTCGATCTCCGTGTTGACAAAGCACCAAACGATTTTCACTGTCGATTAATAGTCCGTTGGAACCGGGTTCTCCTTCACGTCGGTTGTCTCCCGTATAACCGGATGGCTTGAGATACAAACTGGCATCTGCACCTTCTTTCCACTGGAAGATCGAGTTCTTAGGGATATCACTAAATAATAACATATTTTCTGAAGCAACCCATACCGGGCCTTCGATCCAATCATACCCTTCGGAAAGGACTTCGATCGATGATGTGGAAGGAATCAATGATTCGAGTGCTGCGTCCATTCGCTCAATATTGCCAAATGGAGGAGTAAGGGTATCTTCTTCGGGACTCGTCGTATCCGCCTCATTGGTCGGACGGGATTGGCATGAAGCAAAGAAAACCAACAGTAGATATAGCAGCAAGGTCCTCATGGTCGTCTATTTTTCCTAAAGTTATTGATTTAGTACGATTTAACCCGGATATGCATTAGACTTTCTGGAGTGTCGCCATAATACCAGGATCTTTGTTCTCTACATTAAATTCTGGATTGAGATAAGGTTTTTATACACCTTTCCTGATAGTTTGCAGTTGACTAAATCGGTACGAACTCCAAGTCCTTTTAACTGTCGGTACAAATAAAAAGAGCACTGGGATTACAGTGCTCTTTTAAAATGGGGTCAATGTAAAATCTACTGCCTGATCACGGCTAATCTGGTAATGGCTTTGTAGGGATCTTTTTCGTAATCTCTGTAAACACCCAGGTTGTATAGATATTTATTGAGATCCGCAATGCTTTCTTTAATAGTTACACTTTCGGTTTTACCATTTTTTGCTTTGTATTCCAGTACCAGGTAGATGGAATAGTTAGGAATAAATATAGCCTGTGGATAAAATCCCAGCTTCTTGTAGGTGTAGTCACCAGGACTTTTACCGGCATATCGACCATCAAAGTATTTGTACTGGGTGAAGACTATATAGCCACCATTACGGTATTTATTATACCAATCTTTATTTTTATAGTCGTCATCTTTTCCATAGTTATTTCCATTGTTGCCACCCTGTCCTTTCTTCCTGATTTCGAAATATTTTACATAATCCCAGGCATCATTTTTATTGTTGATATTCCATTTGCCAAAATGTGATCTTAGATCGGATATTTTTCCATAGCAGGTGTATTCCTCATCCTGTCCGTTCTTTCCTTTGTATACCCAGTAGACCTCATAATTCTGAGGGCACTGTAAACTCCAGAATTTATATTTGAGATCTTTTGGATAATACTTTTTACCGGGCATGTATCCTTCATAACTGTTTTTATAACCCTGATCGCGCCATGCAACAGCCTGACCTTTTCTTAAATAGTCATTGTAGTTGCCATAATTGTTGTTGTTGTTGTTGTTGTTGTTGTGATTTTTGTCTGCGTAATTATCATTTCCATCACAATAGAATACTGATTTGTAGATGTTTTTCCAGGTATTTTGGTATCCATATTTGAGATCTCCCCAGCTACGCATTTCACTTTTTAAGTCCTTAACATCTCCACAAAGTACTTTCTCACCTTTCTCACCATTCTTGTAATAAAAGTAAAATTTAACACAGCAATTTGACTTCCACGAATAATATCGCCAACTTGAACAATTATTGTATTCGCCTGCCTTGAGCATTTTTTTACCACCCCGGTAGTTGTTGGAAGTGTAACATGTCCAATCGTCATTAAAATTTTCAGCATGTAGACCAGACGTAATTTGAGCGCCTGAAAGAATTACTAAAAGGAGGATTAAAGTTTTTTTCATGATTTTTGGTGTCATCTAATTCGTTTATAATATTTTCATTTTCTCTGCAAATGTAGAATGGCACTTTTGTTCTTTCATCACCCGTACGGGTGATTTTAATTCCGCATCATTTCTCCTGTTAATGTTGTGTTAAAAATTTTCGCATCATTTAGCAAATTCGATTTTATTATCACTGCCAGCATTGGCTAACTTCGATTATTCTGGTCGATTAATTTTTCTTGGTTAAAGGAAATGGCTGGTGCCCGATAGAAGTCACTCCGTTTGAAATGACTTGCAAAATCACTCTATTTTAAAAGCATAAAATCACCAGTGACCGTCCTTTGGAATCCTTGTCTGAATTTGATAATGATCTGATAAATATAAATTTGTGGGGCGATTGCCTCCATCATGATTTTTGAGAAATCCGGTGCTTCTGTATTTGCCGTAAGATGGGATGTATGGTAAATGCGTAGGCCTCGTCGGTCGAAAACTTCCAGAGAAACAATTTCTTCG
>JAGQWV010000210.1 GCA_020437045.1 Saprospiraceae bacterium
ATTTTTTTCCCAACTTATCGAGTCGCTATCTTACCTCCGCCGCTGGTTACTATACTGCTTACGGCTGGGCTTACGCTAGTGGGCCTCGCCAGGAGCCCTTGGATATGGAAATCCTGACTATCCCTGTTTTTAATTGGTTTGATTTTCCACTCTTTGGACGTATCACCTTGTCTGATGCTGCATAGTGGCGAGTGCTGAGGACGGAGAAAAGTTCGGCGATGTCGCCACCTTCTGCACCTCCTGCCCCGCAAGAGGAGGCTATGAATGAACGCGAGGGTGTAGAATCAAGGGATAAGAGGGAAATAACGGTCCGGGAAAATTTTGAAGAAAACTTGTTTTTCTACCCAGATTTGGTGTCTGATGAAGATGGCAAGGTGACCTTCGATTATCAAATGAATGATGCCCTCACAACCTGGAGGATGATGCTTTTTGCTCATGATAAGAATTTGTCAAATGGTTATCTGGAGCAAGAGATCGTGAGTCGCAAAGAAATTATGGTGACGAGTAATCAACCAAGATTCCTCCGTAGTGGTGACCAAATCTCTTGGACTTCTAAAATTGATAATTTAACATCTTCCGACGTCCATACGGATGTCCGGATTGAACTAAAAAATGCCCTAAACGAGACATCATTGAATCATCTGGTCGACATTGGCCGAGATCAGCAGTTGGAGATTTCTGCGCATGCATCGGCTTCAGTTGCCTGGGATATCACCATTCCCGCCGACTTTAATTTCCCTATAGAAGTAACCATCATTGCACAGACTGAAAATCATCAGGATGCTGAGCGGATGACTATCCCGGTACTGGAAAACCGTACCTATCTGACATATACGAAAGCAATAGAATTGCCAGCCGATTCCGTAATGAAGGTAGATGTATCGCAACTTCTAAAGCAAAAATCAGGAAGCTCTACCTCTGAAAGAATGACAATTGATGTGACCTCAAATCCAACCTGGTACGCCTTACAAGCATTGCCATATCTTATGGAGTATCCTTATGATTGTTCGGAGCAAATCTTAAACCAGTTGTACGCTAATGCATTAGGCCTGAAACTTGTAAAGGACAATCCCCAAATTAAGAAGATCTTCAATCAATGGAGTGAGGCGGATAAGCAGAGCCCGCTGCTGAAAAATGAAGCATTCAAAATAAGTGCAATTTCCCAAACGCCATGGTTGCAGGATGCTCTGTCGCAAACGGAGCAAATAAAAAGGTTGGCTTTACTTTTCGATTCGAATACGTTATCGCACCAACAACAATCGACCATCCAAAAGCTAATGGAGAGACAATCAGCAGATGGTGGATTTTCCTGGTTTCCTGGAGGTAGAAGCAATGTATATATATCTCTTTACGTTGCCAAAGGTTTACAAACAATGAGGAGTTGGCTAGATCCAATGGTTGGGGCAAAAGCCGAAGAAATCCTTAGCCACTTGCTACCGTTCCTGGATGATCAGATGATTAGGTATTATGAATCCATAGAGCAACAAGTCCGCCGTGGGCATACCAAATGGGAGGACAATCATCTGGATGCCAATGTCATATATTATCTGAATATCCGTAATCTAAAAGACATAGCTCAATCTGATCGTTTGCGAACTATTCAAAATTATTTCTTGAAGCAGGCAGAAAAATACTGGACAGAGGCTGCTCTTTATTCACAAATTCAGCTGGCCGAAGTTTTTGGTATACTTGAGATGAGCGATGTAAGAGCACTGATAGTCAATTCTTTCCGGGAACGCCGAGTCTTCAAGCCGGAGTTGGGTGTTTACTGGAACCAGGACATGAGATGGCGAGGTTGGTGGAATATGCCAATTTCAATACAAGCCGGAATGATAAAGTTGTTTACCGAAGAGGGAGACATATCATTGGTAAACGATGCCAAGAGATGGCTGCTTAATCAAAAGCGAACCAATCATTGGAGTAGTACCATCGCAACTGCGGAGGCTATTGAAGCTCTATTGATGGGACCCTCTGGTTGGATTGAACATTCTGATCCCGTGGGGATTACCATCAATGGTCAGGAGTTAATCGATAGTGCCCCGGGATCGGAGTCCAGTTTATTACATAAAAATTTTCCAGTGATCGTAGATCGACTCAATCAGACAGATGAAATACGGGCCACAAATCCGAATAATCATCCCGCTTGGGCAGCAGTGTATTATCAATTTTTTGAGAATCTTGACCAGGTGAAGCAAGATAAAGGAGAATTGGAAATTACCCGTGAACTTTTTCTGGAAACCAATACAGATAAAGGAGCTCTTTTACGACCGATAAAAAACGAAATATTGAATCCGGGAGATTTGATCGTTGTGAGAATGCAACTTACGGTAGACAGAGATATGGATTTTGTACAATTAAAAGATCTGCGGTCAGCGGGTCTTGAGCCGGTCCTGACTTTGAGCGGATACGAATGGGAAGGTGGTTTAGGATTTTATCGGTCTAATACAGATCGGGAGACTAACTTTTTTATAGACCAGTTACCCAAAGGAAAGTATGTGTTCGAATATAGATTGCGAGTATCCCAGCATGGTAATTTTCCTGGAGGATATGCTACGGTTCAGTCGATGTATGCACCAGAATTTTCTGCTCACTCACAAGGAACCAGACTCTCGGTCAAAATAGTCAAATAAAAAAGCTGCCTTCCAGAGGCAGCTTTTTAACACACTCAAAACCCGTAGAAACTATTAAAGTTTAGATAAATCTATTTAAACTGTTACATATAAACTATTTTTTAATGTAAAATGTTGCCCGTCTAATGGTTACTTGCTGAAAGTAGATGTCGTCTGGAGGGTATATCGCTCTATTTGTCGAAATTTGAAACCATTTGCATCATATTTCGATTTATTTGACAAGAAACTGCTTTTAACATCAGATTATGGAAAATAAAAGAGAGGAGGCAAATTCTATTATCAAGAATCACCTTATGTGGTCTATGGGTGCAGGCTTTATACCGGTACCAATTGCTGATTTTTTTGCCGTTGGAGCGGTACAACTGGATATGATTCGTCAATTGTGTAATCTTTATGAAGTAGACTACAAGGATACTGAAGTAAAAGCGATGATTAGTTCACTCACCGGTTCTGCCATCGCTCGTTTAGGGGCACGAGCCATTAAATTTATCCCTGGGGTTGGAAGTGTAATTGGAGGAATGACCCTGGCCGTCTTATCCGGAGCGTCAACCTATGCACTTGGAGAGGTCTTCAAAAAGCATTTTGAAACAGGAGGTACTTTCCTGGACTTTGACCCCAGCAGACTGAAGAAGGTCTATGATGAAATGTTTGAGAAAGGTAAAGTCTATGCCCGGAAGATCAAAAAGGAACAGAATTTGGCCGAGGTGGAATTGAGCAGAACAAAGGAATCCAGTCAAAGCACTCCGCCTCAGGACGACATTAAGCGATTGCAGGATCTGGGAAAACTAAAAGAGGATGGTCTGATTACCAATGATGAGTTTGAAGTGTTGAAGAAAAAAATCCTTAGCCAGTAATTAATGCAAATTGTACATTATATACCACATGCGAGATTTAAGATCACGGTATTTCGTTCAGGAAACCGGTATATTGTCAAGTTTGATGATACCGATCATGATCTTTCCCTGAAATTTAGAGAAGGAGAAGTAGGCAATTTGCATGATGTAATTGCTAGCGTTGATGAAGAATTACTTGGGCAGGTAAACGAAATTTTCACAAACATGTCTTCGCTTCGGACGAAGCGCTTTCAACAAGGAGCCAGCGAGTTTCCCGAGATTATTTGATCATAGGTTCCAGGCTAGCCGGGCATCTGGTCGGGCTTCAGGATCAGCGAATTCACCTGCCATAAGTTTGAAATACCCGGCTATTCCAATCATAGCAGCATTATCGGTACAAAATTCTATTTTAGGGATAAAGGTATTCCATCCGAGTTCGTCGGCTTTATGGCGCAGCGCAGCCCTTAATCCACTATTTGCTGCAACACCGCCAGCGATAGCAATTTCACGGATACCTGTTTGCTTGGCAGCCTTTTCCAGCTTATCGATGAGGGTATCAACAATCCTGAATTGCAGGGAGGCACATAAGTCATTCCGGTTCTTCTCTATGAATTCCGGATCTGATTTAAGTGAATCTCTCAGGAAATAAAGAAAAGAAGTCTTCAGCCCACTAAAACTAAAATCAAGGTCATCAATCTGAGGTTTGGCCAAATCATACAAGGGTTTACCTTGCTGAGCCAGTTTGTCTATTTGTGGTCCGGCAGGATAGGGTAGATTCATTAGTTTTCCGGCCTTGTCAAATGCTTCTCCAGCTGCATCATCGAGGGTCTTTCCGATGACCTTCATCCTGGAGGGACTTTCAACAACTACTAGTTGGGTATGTCCGCCGGATACAGTCAGACAGAGGAACGGAAATGTAGGGACCGGCGGCTCGAGAAAATGTGCAAGCACATGGGCCTGCATATGATGCACATCAATCAGGGGGATCGCAGATGCATAAGAGAAAGCTTTGGCAAAGGTGTACCCCACGAGCAAAGATCCCAGAAGTCCGGGCCCGCGTGTACACGCTACGGCACTCAATTGATTCTTTTTTATCCCTGCGCGATTCAGTGCTTCCTCTACGACGAGCCAGATCAATTGATCATGAGCTCTGGATGCTACTTCTGGCACCACTCCGCCATACTGTTGATGTTCCATTTGACTGGCCGTAACATTAGACAGGACCTGGGTCTCATGAAACACGGCTGCAGAT
>JAGQWV010000211.1 GCA_020437045.1 Saprospiraceae bacterium
TAAATTAACGGAAATAATCGATGCGAACATCTACTAGCCGGTTCTTCCTTTAAAATTCAGCGTAAATTCAGCTATAGTATCTATGGCGAAAAACAGGCCACTTAAAAAAGTTCAGCTGACACCTGACCTGCTCATTGCCTATGAGGATACCGGTCGAGGGCTACCTGTCTTATTTCTCCATGGAATGGGTAGCACCCATCGAATCTGGCAGCGGAATATTGAGCATATTTCAAGACAATTTCAATGCATTGCACCTGATTTGCCAGGCTATGGACAATCTGGTTCCGGTGGCAGTCGCTCAACTCTTGGAAACTATGTAAAAGACCTGATCACTTTTATCGAAAAGCTTGGCATCGACAAACTCATAATGGTGGGGCATTCGATGGGTGCCCAACTGGCATTACAACTAGTCAATGAACAGGCAAACTTCTTTTCGAAATTAATCTTGATCGCACCTGCTGGTTTCGAATATTTTACGAGTACTGAAAAGATCTGGTTAAAAAACATTTATTCACCTGATGTCCTGACCCGTTTACCAATCCAAAAATATATAGAAAACTTACAAAGTAATTTTACTGGTAATGACGGCATGGACCATTCCTTAATTGAAGAATTTAAAAATCTTTACTATTCCTCAGAATTTCGCCAATATTGTCAGACTATTTCTGCCAATATTAGCAGTATGCTGGACGAACCACTACCCCTTCCCTTCACTCATTTGATGCCATCCCTGATCATTTTTGGTGCACAGGATCAGATGATACCAAACCGGATCCTACACGCAAGCAGAACGACCAGAGAGATCGCTCATTTTGCCACAACAATGCTTACAAATAGTAACCTGAGTATCCTGGAGAATGCAGGCCATTTTGTACATTGGGAAAAAGCCACTATTGTGAATCAATTAATTTTAGACTTTCTAGAGTAGCATGCAACAAGCGACTATTATTTCAACCGGGATGTCGGTACCTGAACAAATCATCTCCAATGAGTACTTTAATAACTTATATGGAGAGGATGTCGATAGTTGGTTAAAAGAGCATGTCCAAATCTATAATCGCCGATGGTGCAGTAATAAAGAAAGTACCGCAGACCTTGCTGTCTCCGCAGGTCGGAAGGCCATTGAAAATGGTGGCATAAGTCCTTCGGAAATAGATTTAATTATTGTCGCTACTGACACTCCCGAGTATATTTCTCCCGCCACTTCTGCTATAGTGCAGCACCGTCTAGGAGCTAATAACTCCGGTACTTTTGATTTAAATGCTGCTTGTGCGGGCTTCGTCACTGCCCTCGATGTCGCCGCAAAATATCTCCGATCGGATCACCGGTATCACTATATCCTGGTAATTGGGGCTTACGCAATGAGTAAGTATTTAAATCTCCATGATAAAAAAACCGCCACACTTTTTGCGGATGGAGCCGGAGCAATTTTATTGCATGGAAGGGAAGATAAGAATACCGGATGGCAGACCAGTTATCTAAAAACAGAGGGAAAATATTCCGACTACATGGGTATTTATGGAGGAGGTACTAAAAATCCCTTTAATGAAAGGGTACTTTCGCAACATTTACATCAATTGCAGTTTGTACAGAAATTTCCAAAATCCATCAATCCGGATACCTGGACAGAAATAATCTTACAAATGGCCGGAGAACTCGACATTTCACCCAAGGAGGTAGATCACTTCTTCATTACGCAAATCAATATATATTCCATTTGGGATACCCTGGACAGGTTAAAGATCGATCGGGGAAAAGCATATACCATCATGCATGATTATGGATATACCGGCTCCGCCTGTATACCTATGGCTCTTCATGATGCAGTAGAAAAAAATAGAATTAAAAAAGGGGATCTTATTTTCTTTATCGGATCGGGAGGAGGTCTGGCTTTCGCAGGTGCAGCCTTTCGTTACTAATTATTTAATGGCGATTCAATTAAGTTAATGATCAATCCATATACACTGTGGAAGAAATGAAAATACTTCTTGGGTAATTCAGCTTATAATTTTAGATAACTGGAATAATAGAACCGGATCGTCCTCGTCAGATATCGATAGAAGACCTTGGTATTTCATTCCCAATTTCCTAAGTAAATTTTGTGATGCCATATTTTCTGTAGAAGTAATGGCACTGACTTTATTAAGCTTAAAAATATCCGTAGCAATTTCAAGCATTTTTTGGGCTGCTTCCAAGGCATAACCATATTTTTCAAATGCGGGCATTAAGGCAAAACCAAGATCAATACCATCTACACCAGGACGGTCATACAGCCCACAACACCCTATCGGTATCTTATCCATTTTTCGGATGAGCGTATAATTGCCAAAGCCCCACTTATAAAATTGAGGAATAATTCTTTCCTTGATATAATTTCTAGATGCAGGCAAATCATAAACCTTGCGATCGCCGATAAATTCAAGCCACTTTGGCGTATTTAATAATAGTAGTAAAAAAGGTGCATCATCAAAATTGGTGGGTCTGATTAAAAGTCTTTCCGTTTCAAATTCGAGGAATGCGTCTTTCATCAGATGATAAAGACTCAAGGGTAAGAATTAAAGAAACTTTGTATCCGCATTTTCAGCACTCCAAAGACAGCTTCATGAATGATTCCTGAAGAGAGTTTTGATACTCCTTCTACCCTATCGATAAAAGTGATTGGGACCTCTTTAATCTTAAAATTTCGCAGGTAGGCAGAGAATTTCATCTCAATCTGAAAAGCATAACCCACGAAGCGAATTTTGTCCAGAGGAATTGACGCTAGTACTTTATTCCGGTAGCCGATAAATCCAGCGGTTGGGTCTTTGACGGGCATCCAGGTGATACATCGGGTGTAAAGTGATGCTCCATACGAAAGGATGATTCTATCCCAGGGCCAATTTTTCACCTGCCCTCCATTGCAATAACGGGAGCCAACTACCAGATCATTACCCTCTTCCAACGCCTGATGTAAACGTACCAAATCCTTTGGATTATGGGAAAAATCGGCATCCA
>JAGQWV010000212.1 GCA_020437045.1 Saprospiraceae bacterium
CCAGGAGAGTACTGTGCCCCATCCGAAGCAATTATCGTACCTTCTGAGACTACCCCCAGACGAATCCACTCGGGCTTCATTTTATGAATAATCACCCAACCCCCTTCCTTCCGGTATTTAGCAAATGTCTCTTCCGTCAAACGCTCACCCGTAGCGACCCATTGCAGATCCTTATAGGTGATACCTTGATCAGTCTCCCAATCTCCATCAAAACGAGGCGATTCAATCCGCGTCGAACCGGCGGTATACGGATACAATTCGGTGGTAATATCCAGGCCCCGGGATCGGGCATCATGCATCATTTCTATGGCGAGACCAATTTCACCTAAGGCCATACTGTTTACGTGAACGATATGAAGGGGTGCTCCGGTGACCGCAGCGTCAGAGATGGCTTGCTGAATGGCAATCGTATTTCCTGGTCTGACATGAGTAAAAATTGGTACATTCATTTTTGCCGCAAATTGGTATATCCGGAAAACCTCCTCCCGGGATGCCGCCGGCACATAGCCAATGGGAACACCAATGCCAATGGCTCCGTCTTCAAGATCCGACCGGATGCCCGAGAGCATGTCCGGGATCTGACCCGCTGAAAGTGAATGGTAATTCGAAGCTATGTTTATACTCATGGCCAGATTTGCCTCAGACCAGCCCTTTTGACGTACCTGGTCATTCAATCGTTTAAATTCTTCCAGGTATTCCGGGATGACTTCTGCGCGACTATACGGCCAACAGGCACTAGCACCATAGTTTATCAAAGCATGTGATCGTCTCTGGGCATGCCAGGCATCTAAATAGGGAATACCTGCCTCCAGCTCTAAAGCTGTAGTCACTCCGTCGTGCATCTGATATTCCTGTTCCTTGTTCGTAATTCCATGAACATGGAGATCAATAAATCCTGGCGCCACCACCAGACCGCTTACATCAATAACTTCCTTTCCTTGCAGTTCTTCTGAAGAAATTTCCACAATCCGGCCATGATCAATACCTATGTTTCCAATGGCATCACGATAGGTTTCAGGATCCATGATTCTCCCACCCGCAAGCACCAGGTCATAAAGAGCAGTTGGTTGGGCGAAGACTGACATCGTGCAAAAAATAAAGAATGCCAAAAAAGCATTCCCCCCTTTTAGGATATATAAAAAATATAAGTTTCTCATCATAATCATCATTTTTTCACACCCAATCTTGCTTGTCCCATCTATCAACAAATAAAAATCTACTCTATCGTTTTCCGGTTAAAAAAAAACAACCTTAATCTAATGGATACCAATTGCCTTTATTATAATTTTTTTCTAAATAATAGGTCGATCTGGCGGTCCTTACCCAGCATAAATGGGTGTTGATCAAATTGACTAAATCCGTAACTCGAATAAAATCGAATCGCACCATGATTATGCTCCCAGACACCAAGCCAGATAAACTCCTTCTCCATTATGAGTGCTTTTTCAATGGCAAAGTCAAGCATTTGCCCACCGATGCCCCTGCCTTGTACATCTGGCAATACGTAAATTCGTTCAATTTCGAGACTGTTCGCCTCTTGAAGATCTGTCTGAGCCTGACCGGTATTCAGCTTCAAATATCCCACTACTGTTTCCTTTTCCATTGCAAAATAAAAGGTCGTCTCGGGTTCCCTGATCTCCTTTGCCAATTGTGATGCACTGAACGCTTGAGAAATATAGGCATCCATATTTTCTTTCTCGTTTACCGCACCAAAGGCAATCATAAAGGTATCAATGGAAATATTTCTTAAGCTATCAAGATCCAAAAAATCCACTTCAATAATATGCATAAAACAACCGTTAGATTATTCCCGTTTTTTTCATCAAAAAAGTTGCACTCTGATTCACACAAATTCCATCTCGTAATTTATAATCAAAGTACAATTCATCATTGATAATCTCCACTTCGAAACATTTATTACACAGGGTATCGGGATGATTTTCTGTTTCTTTACAAATTTCCAGGTCATGGGTAGCAATAATTCCATAGGCCTCTTCCCGCACCATCCTCCGGATCACTTCCAACGTCCCATTACGTTTATCATCGGAATTAGTACCTCTGAGAATCTCATCTAAAAGAACCAACGAGTGGGCATTCTTAAGCTGGTCTGTAATTTGTTTAAGCCTTTTCACTTCCGCATAAAAATAAGATTCATTTTCTGCCAGTGAATCTGCCACCCGCATGGAGACTAACACTTGAAATGGAAATAATTTTGCTGACCGGGAGCAAATCACCGAACCCACACCAGCCAACACCATATTGACTCCAATACTTCTTAGGAATGTGCTCTTTCCGGACATATTGGAACCCGTAAGAATTACAAAGCGATGTTTATTAAAGTCAATATCATTACAAACTCGTACAGGTGAAGATACCAGGGGATGTCCCAGTTCTTCAAAACGGAGTTCCGCTTTATCACTTATTTCAGGAAAAATAAATTCCGGATTATTATACTTGAGATTGGAAAAGCTGGATAACTTCTCAAATTCGGCAATGACTTCCAACCAAATTTCAATGCGATCAGCATTTTGTGCTCTCCATTGATATAATCTCCTTAAGACATGAAGATGATAACAAAAGGTTCCACTAAAAAGCATTACTGCCACCCCATTATATACGGAATCCAGTTGATTCAAAAGGATAGCTAAGGACTTTAGCCGGTCGCCGGCAAGAATATTATCCTCATTAATCTTATCATTCAACTCTCTAAGTTTACTGGCCTTAAATTGACTGAATTTTAATTCATCCAGCATCAGTCCATAATGTTTAATCACGGAATCAAGGGTCTCCAGACCAGAAAGTTGAGCTTTCATCTCCTTCAAATGACTGCCCAACAAAACTATATTCGCTATATAAATCAGGGTGACTGCATTCAACCAAATTACAGTCCCGGTGACAGCAAAAAACACCATCGCTACAAGCAAAAGAAAGCGTAGAAAATAGGTCGCAAACATCAGCGTCTTGGATAGGCTACCTGTTTCAGCAGACCACCGAAGCAAAAAATTATAATGTTCTTTACTGTCCCGGCCAATCAAGCCCAGTGCCCTGATTTTCTGTCGCAGCGTAATAGCCGGGCTTAATTCGTCTACCGCTTCCTGATTTATTAATATTTCCGGTTTTCTTAGTGCCTTTTTCAGCGATTCAGCCAAGAGAACCTTTCCCCGGTAAGTAGTTGTCCGATTAAGATATTGAAAGAGGGAATGCCGCCCAAAAACATCCAGATCATAGGAGTAGACGTGCTGTGGATCCACAAATTCGACACCATCTTCAAATGGAATGTGAATTTCAGATAGGAAATCAATTTCATCTTTGTTGATCCTCCGTAGTGTTTCGGCCATTAATTTATTCTGGGCTATTTTCTGGTGTTTTTTCAGTAACCAGATAAAAAGAACAACAGATAAAAACAAACCAAGCCAAAGGGCATTACTACCAACTTTAAGAAGTGATACCAGTAAAAAAATAAACAATCCAACGACAGCCAGGCGATACCTGCTAATAATATTGTATTGTCTGGTCAGTTCTTTTACTTGTGAATCATATTGATTCAGTAAGTCCTGATATTTCATTTGCACACTAAAAATATATTCTAAAAATGAAAATAATTTAGACTGATGGAATTCTTTGAAGCATCAGCAAACGGAAATCCATTAGCTCAGAACCTTTAATATTCACGGCTTTTAGGATTAATTTTCCCGCGCCTTTATGTAAGGTAATTTCTCCCGCCTGCAGAGGAATAAAGTCTTTAATATAGGACTCTGCTCTGTTCACCCGATCATGCTCCATACCAGTTTCTGGAGGATCATGAGCCATCTTAATTTCAGATACCAATTTATCGTCATTAAATTTTAATTCGAAAGTTGAACCCACACTGCTTTGTTTTGCTGTATAATATATTTCGACAGCAAAAGTACCTTCTGCCAATACTTCCACATCCCAGACAATACTATCGGACACACTCAACCAATTGGAAAAATATGAACAATTAGGATATTTATTGGACCGTTGTATATTGCCAAACGCCTGTGCATCCCGGGCTGGCAGTTGGGTATAAAGAAAGTCCGGATGTCCCACCGGAAATGGCCGGTTATCTTCATCTGGCAATTCCGTCAGCACCGTCCCTTCCCAAATCTCCTTTTCCAAACCCAATTTTTCCGCTACTTCGGGAAGTTCCGCTGAGATATCGGTATGTTGTCCGGGATCTTTCTCCATATCAAATAGCCTTCCCTGATAATCGAGCAAAAACTGCTGACTTCTCACACTCGTTTTATGTGCCCAATTATGAAAAAACAAGCGATCGGGCCAGGTGGTGTCTTCATTGAGTAGCAATGGTCTTAAGCTCATACCATCAAGCGGTTTTTCTTCAATAAAGCGTATTCCCGCCAGATCAACCAGGGTGGGCAGTAGATCAGGCGCTGATGTCAACTGAGTGATCTTTGTGCCGGGACTGATCTTCCCTGGCCATTGAATCATCAATGGAGACCGCACACCACCTTCATCCGTTGATCCTTTGATACCTCGCATCCCACCATTCCAGCGATGACCGTTGGGGCCATTATCACTAAAATAGAGGACAATGGTATTATGTAGAAGTCCCGTTTCATCCAGCTTTTTGATGACCCGGCCTACATTCCAATCAATATTTTCACACATTGCCAAAGCGGCCTTAGTATGCTGCGTATCCTCCCGAAGCGAATCACTTCCTCTTAAGATGAGTTTCTTATCCTTAAATCTGTTCCAATATTCGTCTGGTACCTGCATCGGACTATGGGGTATATTTAAGGGTAGATAGAGAAAAAATGCACTGTCCTTAAACTCCTCAATATAGTGCATAGCATGCTCGGTCAGGTCATCGGTCAAAAATCCATCACCCTTTACAATCGCTCCATTATGTTCGAGCATTGGGCTAAAATAGTCACCCCAATGTCCACTGCAAAAACCATAGAATTCATCAAATCCCCGGGCATTGGGATGATATGGATATTGCATGCCGTTATGCCATTTGCCAAATGCCGCAGTTTTATAACCATTTTCCTTAAATACCTGAGCAATTGTTTTCTCATCCAAATCCAGACGCTCACCCCCAGCGGATGTTGAGTATACCCCACCTCGCGCATGAAAACGTCCAGTGAGCATTTCTGCACGGGTTGGTGAGCAAACGGGACAAACATAAAACCGGTCGAATATTGCACCATTTTTGGCAATCATATCGATATTTGGTGTCTGCAAATTGCTATTTCCGGAAATACTCAAGTCGCCCCATCCCTGATCATCGGAAAGAATCATAACAATATTGGGAGTATGTGATAACTCTCGTTCTTTTTGCTTTACCTGGCATGACCAGAAACAAAAAACACCACAAAAAAGAATGATGAGATCTTTATGCATTTTTCAGATTCTAATAATATGATTAAAGATGGGGCACCTCATTTCGCCAATGAATCCAGATCGTCCATTTTAAAACGAAGTGATAATATATATGGTTCTTGTCCTTCCTCCCAATGTCCATAGGTAGCCAAATGAATCGTCTTATCCGCTAGAACTTCAAGCGCCGGATATGCACAATCATTGCCCTTGGTATTGTCTTTAAAGCGAATCCGGTATTGTCCTTCGCTACCCTCTACCAGATCCTGATACGTCCCTACCCATCCAACCCAATCGCCAGCGGTTGGGCTGACCGGTCCTGCTCTCCGCAGGAGAATCTCTTCATCACAATTCAGGCAATCCTTTTTAAAGGCAGCTAATCTTGCCAGGGCCGGAGAATTGTCACGGAACGAAATTAGTAGTCTGCCATCGGGAGTATATATCGCCTGATGTCGGTCTCCCGTAAGGGCATTGGGGAGTTCTCTGGGAGGAGTCCAGGTGACCCCTTCGTCATTCGAAAAAATAATAAAGGAATTGAGTCGACGTGAATTTTCCCGAAGCAATACCGCCAATTGTTTTCCATCTGGCGAGCGAATAATACCCGGTTCGCAGAGGTGAATGATCGAATTCTCATAAATAACCTCCGGAAAGGACCAAGTTAAACCGCCATCAAAAGACAGCGACTTATAGAGGCTAAAATGAGGTTGGTTAGCCGCAGCCCATCGATCCGAATGCTGGGGTCGACCCTGAGCCGTAAAATAGCGTTCGTCGTCATGAAATAATGCCAGATAATGTCCGGCACCCGTGTGAAGATCTACCACATCTCCCATTACTACGATTCCTCCCCAATCTCCCAGGGCAGTGAGTGGCGACCAGGAGGTA
>JAGQWV010000213.1 GCA_020437045.1 Saprospiraceae bacterium
AACGGATTTAACCCCTTCTTCAGTGGCCAGGCATGGTACCAATCTTCAATTTTTTCCTGGTCAAATTGAGCTTTAACTACAGGATCATCTATTTCTAATGGAATTTGTCTCCAGGCCCAGGTTAATTCCCTTCCCAATTCAAAAGCGCCCCCCTGACGCACCGCATGATCCCAGGCATTCGTCATGCCTCCCATGTTGATGACCATAGCGGCAAGTCCGAGGGGATCAAGTTTGGATGCGTCCGCCTGAGTATGGGCTCCATAGGAAGTACCCCACATCCCCACTCTGCCATCACTGTAAGACAACTTCGCTAAATATTCTACTGTAACCTTACCATCACTGGCTTCTAAAGGATTATATTTTGTAAAAATACCCTGAGAATGATAGCGACCTCTTAAGTCCTGAATCGCCACAATATAATCTTGTGAGGCAAAATATATCGCCTGGGGTATAAAGCGCTCTCCCTCCTTGTCATAAGGTGTTCGTTGCAATAATACCGGTAATTTATTAGGCGATGCAATTCCATTTTTGGCAGGACGGTAAATATCTGTTGCAAGCAAAACACCATCCGCCGCAGGAATCATAACATTCTTTTCTACGATAACATCCACACCCAAATCCTGGGCATGAATCACAGGTCGCACGCATAAAAACATTACCAGAACCAGGAGCAATGGACAAGTACGCAAGCGAGATTTTATGACGATAAAAAAAATCAAGTGCATAGGATCATTATTTGATACACAACCTAATAATATTTCAAATGATTTAGAAAAAAAATCACCCAGCCAGGGTGATGCGTAGCAGGGTACTTAAGGGATACTTTTGTGAACAGATGGTTAAATAATCCTCAAATATGCAAAATATACAAGTCTTTAATTTCATCAGTACACCCATTCTTATATTAGTCCTTTTCCTTTCATCTAACAAAATCTTTGGTCAAAATCTTTTCCTGACAGAAGGAAATGGTCTTTTCACCAGTGCTAGCAGTACCAATATCGATATTAAAAATACGGATGATAATACCAATGCCCTCATGCGGTTCGGTGACAATGGCACCATAAAAGCTTCCGTGGGATTTAATGGAAATTATGATGTATTTAAGATTTCGATGGGAAGTACCCTGGGTCGGGACGACCTTACAGTGACTTCAGATGGAAAAATCGGGATCAATACCTTGCCCACTAATCATCGGATGACTATTCTCCACAATTCCAATGGAAATGAATCTGCTCACCTCAATCTGGTTGAAACCGGTAGCAATGATTATGCAAGACTTCGATTTGAAAACAGCGGGCAAAATGGTCTCTGGACCATCGCAGCCCGGGCTACGGCAGGTGATGCCCTCATGAATTTCTTTTACAATAATGGAACTGATTTTGCCAACATCCTTTCAATCGACGGTGATCTAAGCCGGGTTGGTATCCACTCGACCAGTCCGGAAGCTTACCTGCATGTCAAGCAAAAAGATCCAGGGATAAGTGCCATCATCCTGGAAAATGATGACGCCACCGGTGGAGAAAAATGGGGAATGCAAATTGGCAATACCAATCTGGATTTTCTCTTTGAAGGGGTGATCCGGGGAAGCTTTAGCTCTGCTACTGGAGCCTATACTGCCTTTCCCCCGCCTCCCATAGCATTAAATGGCAAACCCATGACCGACAAAGTTCTGGATCAGGTGATGCAAATCCAACCGGTGTCTCTTTCTACAGTCAGAAGTGCCTCAGCATCAATCATGTTAGATCCAGAGCAAATAGCTAAGATCAATCCTCAATGGATAGTGCAAGCCGAAGATGGCCAAAAAGGGATTAATTATCAGGAATTCATTATACTCAGCATATTATCACTGCAGGAACAACAAGATTTGATCAATAAAAAGGAAACAGAAATTCAGGAATGGGAAAAAGCTGAAAATAATCTGGAGCAACAGCTCAAAGAACTGGAAGCAACGGTAAAAATGATTCAAAAAGGTGAAAAGTCAAGATAAAACAATATCTATTATTATACTTTCCAGTTTAATTCTTTTAGATTCAAAAAAACACCATTAAATCAATTAATTATGTCTCAGCATTTCGCCATAATATCTTCAATTCTATTTTCCGTTTCCAATCTACTCGCCCAACATATTTTTACTGCCGAAGGAAATGGAGTATTTATGAGTCCGGCAAGTACTAATCTTGACATTATCTCCAGTCTCGACAACAGCAATTCACTTCTGCGAATGGGGGATAATAATTCAATTAAATCTTCTTTTGGCTTTAATGGAAATACTGATCTATTTGTATTGTCGATGGCTGGCACGTTGGGTTCTAATGATCTGACCATTACTCCTAATGGTAAATTAGGTGTCAATGGACCGCCCGACACCAGTAGAATGCTAATCACTCATAATTCTACTTCGGGGGTGATTGGTTCTGCACATCTGTTATTAAGTCAAAATAGCATGGCTGATCCGGCACGATTTATTTTTGAAAATGTGGGTTCAAGTAAACAATGGTTGATAAAAGCTACGGCAAAGTCAGGTAGTGCAAAATTCAAGTTGGCATTTACCGACGGAATAGACAGCGATATTCTGACCTTTGATGGTGATCAATTTTATACTGGAATTCATCAGACTAACCCCGAAGGCTATTTACATATCAAACAGGAGTTTCCTTCTATCGATGCGATTGCTATGGTCAATGATAATACACCCGATAAATGGAGTATGCGGATCGGTGATGAGGACATTCTCTTCTACTTCAATGACGGTATCCGGGGAGGATTTGATGTATCCACCGGAAATTACAATAATTTCCCACCCCCGCCACCACTGACATCCGGCACTCCTCTGGCGGAAGACCATCAAATTCTGGAAAAAGTGAACCAAATCAAAGCACTGGTTATTGGAGACCCCTCATTTGACCGCAACACTTTAATACTGGACCCGAACGATCTGCTGAATATCGATCCATCACTGGTTTCCTATGCTGAGGAGAGTCCCATATTAGGCGTCAATTATTCCCGGATATCGCTCTTGGTCATCCGGGCCATTCAATCTCGTCAAGATCAAATTTCTGAGCAGAACAACAGGATCAGTAGACTCGCAATACGACATCAGCAGAATTTACACCGTCTTAGAGCGTTGGAAGAAAAAGTCGCAACCTTACATTAAATACAAATTAGGGATTTAGGCTCAAATGAGTTTTGAGTGAATGATGCGGTAATAATATGTCATGAAATTAATGGAGTCATTTAATGGTATTTTCATTGGCAGAAAAAAGAGCTTTAAGCGCATCGATTTCTTTCTCTAAGTTCTGGATTTTTTGGTCCTGTATGTCAAGCAACTCCTGATATTCCTTGCGCATGGCATTAGCTACTTCTACCAATAAAGGAGTCATTTTGCTATAGTCCATCCCTCTTGCATCGATACCATTTTCCTCAAACCACACGATTTCCGGCAATACTGCACCCACCTCTTCAGCAATAAAGCCCACTGAATGTTTACCACCATGTTCTTCATCCCAGTCGAAGGTCACTCCACGTAATCTGGAGACTTTTTCGAGTGGATCCTCGATGTTTTCGATATTACTTTTCCACCGACGGGACGAAGAATTTCCATAGGATCCGTGTACTGCCCAGAAGTCGGAAGAACCTCGACTATCACCGACCACGCCAAAACCATTTTGGCTGCTACCATAGACACCAACGCCATTTGCATAGATCACCCTGCTTAAAACGTT
>JAGQWV010000214.1 GCA_020437045.1 Saprospiraceae bacterium
GATCATGCAATCATCAGTAATTAAATTCTGATTATCCACAATAGAAACCACATGATATGTATTGTCAGCTGGATCATTTTTAACACCTATGTCACCGCTTAGTATAACTTCATTAGTTCGAAAATCGCGTTGACTGAAAGTGGTCTCTGTACCATTAAAGCCTCCAAAAAGTCCCACATTTTTGGTGATATAGAAGGTGCGACGTCTTTCTTCGTCTAAATTGACTTTTAGGGTAGGGTAGTAGGTTCCTTCGGCCACCCATACTGGCAAAACTGCACCTGTATCGCAGTTGCAGGCTAAGTCGATTCCGTCCTGGATATCATTAAAAGCATGTGCCCAGGATGTGCCTATCCCATCGCCCAATGCATCAATGTCTACCAATATAGGATCATTGTTCATAGGGCAATTATTTTCATAGGGCCCAATATCTACCAGATTGTAAATGATTCGGGGTTTTCCATCCAGGTCCTGTGTGATGTTTGTGCCAATGTCATTATTATCTCCGCCATTGATGGCTGGTGAGCCTGGTAGTACCCGCAAATCTAAATTCGTTTGATCCCGAAACCTTGGATCAAGGTCCGTCACGGGACCATTAGATGTCACTCCGGTCGGATAATTCAATAAATTATCCGGGTTACCATCATCATAAATAGAGTGATCCAGGTCCACGGTTGCACCGCCGGTATTTTCTATTTGATTTTGATTGGCCCATAAAATGGAGTTGTAGAAACGGGATCCGCAGGTCCCTCCAATTCTCCTATTATCGATGGCTCCACTATTCATAGTGGCTGAATTATTATAGAATGTTGCATTGCGAAAAGTAGGCAGGCACAGGCCATTATTGTTTTCACTCGCGATGCCCCCTCCTTCAGCGGCCGAATTAAGCATGAATAAACAATTGGAATATTCGGGTGTACAAGAGCCAGCTGCCTGATCCGTGTAATGAAAAACGGCCCCACCGTAGTTGGTTGCTGAATTGCCGCGAAATTGGGTATTATTGACAAATGAAGTACTCATCCCATTATTCGTCTGAAAATAGATTCCTCCTCCATCTTTTGATGCCTGGTTAGAATCAATTTTGCATAATGCGATTAGGGGACTACAAACCCCATTGTCAGCATCGCAGTACAGAGCCCCTCCGTACGTGGCACTATTTTGGGCAATTGATAACTGATGGAGCGTAGGCTTGCAGGAATTGGTTTTGCCATCTAAATAAAGTCCTCCTCCCCAGTTATGTAAATCGCTGCTGCCGTTGGCATTCCCATGCCGAATATGCAGTCCGTCCAGAATGCAATTATTGGTGATAGGGGCAGAAGAAGCATCTATGTAGATCACATGGTAGCTGTTATCGGAAGTATTATTACCCGCACCAATATCTCCACTTAATATAGTGGGATTAGCGATCCAGTCTCTTTGGATCAATTGGCTTTCCCCTCCCAGAAATCCCCCATATATCCGGATATTTTTATTGATGTAAAATATAGTCTCCCGGGCATCTGCGGTTCCGGAATTATCAAAATCCATTTTTACAGTAGGTAGATAAGTTCCCTGAGCTACCCATATCTGGTCTCCAGCGGAAGCACCGTCAATCATGGCCTGTAAATCATCACTGGCATTTAACCAGGAGGATCCATCCATGGTTCCAGCACCGGAAGGTGTGACAAAGTAAGTCGACTGACTGGTAGCAACAAGATACGATGTGACAATCAAGTGCAGGACTAAAATCATTTTATAAAAAGCGTTGACATGACTCATGTTGGAGTGTTTTTACATCATAAATAAATTTATTCAAGACATCCGTTCTGGAGAATAGACAGCTGAGCACCCACGAGGGTAGATGACTCATCCATGTGTACCTCAGGTGCATTGAGAGTGACCTGAGCCATATTACTGATTTCTATCCCATCTCCTAGTTTGATAAGCTGCTGTGCACTGTACGTTCCATTAACCGGTCCATATAGATTGTTATTCAGTATAATTTGTTCCGGACAACCGGCAAAGGGATTTTCGTACGCTCCAATATCGATGTTGCCATTTAGCCGCGGATCTCCGCCAAGATCAACCTGTGGCAATTGTAAACCGGTTGTATCGGCATTGCCGGCATTGATGGCAGGGGAAATGCTTTTCAACCGTAGGTTACCGGAGAGATTGGGTAAGCCCAGGAGGCTGGGATCGGAAACAAATTCAGGATTTACAGGATTTGCGGTGCTGCCCTTCAGAATACTATTTGGAAAAAAATTACTGGCCCCGGTCGTATCTCCAATGAAATTGTTGCCCTGGTCAATAACCTGGGTATTGGCCAGACGGATATCAAGAGCACTACCATTAGCAGTGTTTTTGGCAATTAGGCTATTGATCATGACTAGCGTCTTATCCAAGCCAGACTGGTAAAATCCACCTCCGTCCCCTGCTTTATTACCAGTGATCGTGGTATTAATTAATTCAGCATAATGAACATTGTCAAGCCCACCTCCGACAGATGCATTGACAAAATTGCCATGAATGATTGAATTACGGAGAGTTATAGAATCATGATTGGAAATACCACCCCCGGTAAACGATTCATTTCCACCAATTTGACAATTTGTTAATTCCATGGAATGGTCATTAAATATTCCACCACCAATAGATTCGGCACTATTCTGCAGGATAGCGGTATTCTTCATAATGGCTCGTCCATTAAAATTATTTACTCCGCCGCCTCTTCCAACAGAAGAATTTTGCGCGATTAAGCAACTATCCATATATAAAAAACTATCTGAAAAAATGGCCCCACCACCCCGTACGAAGTCAAAGTCAAGACCCTGATTCATGGTCAGTGTATCCCGGTGGAGATATAAAGGAGCCGAGCTATAAATTGCTCCTGCATTAAATCCAGCCGTATTGTGGTAAAATAAATTTTGAGAAAGGTCAGCTTTGCCTTGAAAGTAATTAATGGCTCCACCATCCTTCATAGCGGTATTATTTTCAAAATGATTTTTGTGAATAAACATTTCACCGTCATTCTTATAAATGGCGCCACCTTCCCATGCGATATTATATTTGAAGTGACTGTTGTCTATTATGAGGATAGCAGCATGATTATCCATATAGATTGCCCCACCACGACCACTATTTTGATTAGTGGTTTCATTTTCTCTAAAAATGGAATGACTTATTTCTAGTGTATCCTGGCTTTGAAAGAAGATAGCGCCTCCGCTTAAGGTACAAGTGTTATACTTGAAGAGGCATTTTTGGATCAGACCTCGCGAGTTGAGATAAAATACGGCACCACCATTGTTTTCATTGCCACCATGCATTAAAGTCAAGTTCGATAGATTCAGCTCCCTGTCCGATCCTACCACATCAAATAGTCTCACGGCATTTAATCCACTCAATAAGGTATTACTCGTATCATTCCCTACCAGCGTCAGCTTCTTTGTGATATTAATCTTTGCCAATAATTGAATGGTATCCCCGTTGGTCGACGCATCAAACATTATTGTGTCACAAGGACAGGCATCCAAAACAGCTTGTCGGAGGGAACCGGGTCCGGCATCGTTACTATTGGAAACCATGATGGCCCCTAAGGGCAATTGATATTCTACCGCGCCCAAATCCACTTTGTTGTCAATCACTCTTATATTGCCCAAAACATCCAGTGAGTCCAGCATTAATCCTGAGGTATCGCCGGCATTAATCGCAGGTGAGCACCTCTGTAAGGACAGATCTCCCATGCCTGCATCGATGAAGAGAGGATCAGCATCCCGATTATTTCCTCCATCGGTCAAGCCTAAAGCTCCAAAATTGATCGAATGGTCAGGCGATCCGTCATCAAAGATCGAATAGCGGATCTTGGTGCTGGCAGCAGTACCACTATTGTTATTTGCGATGGCATTGCTATGATTCCATAAAATACAATGATCCAAAGATACATCACCACCATAGTTGTAAATCTGTGAACCTTCGGAGCTGGAGTTTCCCTCGAAACTACAATTAACAATTTGTGGGTCTGCTGTCCCCATTATCGAACCAGAAGTACCAATATCGGCACCATTATATATAGCGCCACCTGCATTGGTCGCCTGATTTTGAGAAAAAATCGAACTGATTATTCTTGGTGATGCATGTCCAAGGTTGAAAGCCCAGGTATAGATAGCGCCACCTTCCAGACCACTTGTATTATTTAAGAAAGTGGAGCCAGAAATGGTGGGATTGGCATTCCCCGATTCAACGCCATTGGCAAAAATGGCTCCACCCTTGGGAGCTTGATTATTTTCAAATGTACATTGAAGAATTGTCGGTGAACATTGTCCGCCAAGGCGACCATTCAGGTAAATGGCACCACCTTTACTTCGGGAAGTATTATTAATAAAAACGCAAGACTGTATAGTTGGATTGGCTTGATTATTCGGCAAGGGTGCCCACAGCAGCATCCCTCCCCCCACATTATTTATCGCCGGTGTTTCTCCAATTACATTAATACCTCCCGGCCCATTGGCATTGCCTCCCTCAATTGTAAATCCGTCAAAAATACCAGCTTGAGTGATACCTCCTGCGAGCCCGTTAAATACCACCACATGGTAGGAGTTGGTAGTACCTAAATCACCTGATAAGATGGTTTGATTGCTACTAATATCTCTTTCCTGTAATGTACTTTCAGTACCGTCAAACCCGCCATAAATTGCTATATCTTTTTCAATATAGAATGTCCGGTGTTCTTCAGTGGTGCCATTCCATTTTCGCGATGGCACATATATACCCGCAGCCACCCAAATCGTGTAGGACGAACCAACACAGGTGCAAGCAAGATCAATGGCACTCTGCAGGTCCGTCATGGCATTGGACCAACTGTCGCCGGTATTACTTCCTGTGGCATCTACATCTACAAACAATATGCTTTGATCGGTAAGACAGTGCAGCTCATATGCACCAAGATCTGGCAAATTATTCTGCCTGGGTTTTCCATCGGCGTCTACAAGCGGCAGAGTGACCCCGCTAGTGGTGCCTTGATCAATACCATTGGAACCGGATACTAGTCTGAGATCGCCGGTGATAGAATCCAGGAAAGTAGGCCCCTGGTCTGTATTTCCTCCCCCATCGATTAAATAAAAAGGATAGGTGATCATGCCATCCTCGGTTCCATCATCAAAAAGGCAGTTTATAAGGGTAGATGTATCTCCCTGTATTTCATCACCGTTGTTCCATAGAATTGAATTTATCAGAACGGGCAAACTACTACCCTCATCGCCTAAATTGAATATGGCCCCTCCACTGGAAGCCGTATTTTTGTAGAAGGTGCAATGCAGGATCTCCGGAGAACTGGCATCACCACTATTTTCAGCATCATTAAAGATTGCTCCTCCCTCACCTGCAGTATTCTGGCAAAAAATATCATTGACGATACGTGGTGAACTCACCCCACTGCCAATGCTGGAATTAATAATGGCTCCTCCCCATTGAGAAACGGTATTCATCTTGAATTCAGAATTGGAGATGATGGGTGAACTGTTACCGGAATACCAGGCAAAATTGCAGATAGCTCCTCCAGTTACCGACTGGTTACTGATGAAAGTACAATGATCAATAGTCGGTGATGCATTCCCTGAAGATTGTCCATCATTAAAAATAGCGCCGCCTTGGGAAGCCTCGTTATCGTAAAATTGACAATTTTGAATGACAGGAGAACATAAAGCTCCATTTCCCGATACATAAATTCCTCCTCCGGATGAATTGATCAATCCACCATCTGCGTTTCCATTTTGGATGATGAATCCGTCCAAGATACAGGAGTTGTCAATGCTGATTCCGGTAGTTCCATCTATAAAAACCACATGATAGGCATTATCGGTGTTGATTGCCGTATTTCCTAAATTACCATCCAGGATCGTTGGGTTTCCACGCCAGTTTCGATCATTAAGAAAACTTTCTCCTCCGGAAAAGCCTCCATAGATCTGAATATTCTTATTGATATAAAAGGTTTTATCCCGATCGGTGGCGCCTCCAAAAGAGACGGTGGGTAGATACGATCCCTGAGCCACCCAAATCTGATCCCCTTCCATAGCTGTATTTATCATATCCTGCAAATCGTCACTAGCATTAATCCAGGAGGATCCATCCATCGATCCAGCTCCGGTAGGAGTAACATAGTAAGTAGACTGCGAATTAGCGATTTGAGAGATCAAGAGAATGAGGCAACAGATTAGTATTTTCATGAGTCGGTTATTCTTAAATATTTGCGATAGATTTCACCATTGCAGGCATGATTTATTGATCTTCGTTTTTCCGGTTGAGATTTTTGAACTCTAATAATTGAACTTCAAAAGCCCGGCGAATTAGGCCAGCCGTATTTTTTGCCCCTACTTTACTAAATAAGGACTTCCGGTGTGATTTTACCGTATCACCACTGATATGCAATTGCCGGGCAATCTCCGCTGTGGTATATTCATATGCGATCAAATGAAGTATTTCTTTTTCGCGTTTGGAAATCATGAATTCTCTGATTTTGAATGAATGATGAGTTGAGCATAGTGGTTTATCCAACGGTTATAACCGGTCAGTGGAATATCATTGCTATATAGTAGAGCATTCTTAAGTAGCTTTTTTTGATGGGCTAAATTTTTGCCTTCCACATTGTAAAAACTCATGCACACAGATGATAGTGATTGTCCTAGCAATTCACCATGATAGGGTGAGAGTTTTTGATGGAATGTTAGGGTGTCAAGTGGTAGAAGGAATATAGAAAAACGGGGATATACGGAGCCTTGACTTTTGCTTTTGTGGTTTTTGGGCGATGAATGACTATAGTATAGCGGTGAGATTCTTTGATAAAAAGTTTTCCAGAAAGTATGCTTAAGATCAAAGAGATTCCCGCAAAGTCTTTGACATTCAATCATTAAGATTTTTGATAACCAATCAAGATGGAGGTTTTGCCGGGCACATTTCTCAAATTGCGATAGGAATTGGATGCTATAAGCTGAACATAAACAAAGTGATTTCCAGGTCTTCTCCTGCGAGAAACCATTCTGTATGAAGCACTCTATTGGCGGATGAAAAAGTATGGGCTTTAAATCATTTGAATAGGTAAGAATCAGGTCCTTTACCAGACTTGAAATTGGGGAAAGTTGTATGTATTGGAGAAATTCTTTTTGAATTTGATCCTGCCCGGCCAATGTTATGTTTGCATGTGAAGACAATTCAATCTTTCTTTTGATTAAGATCGAATTTTACATCCTGCGTCAAGACCACTATCGTTTTTGCAGGGTCGAATATTGGTTTTAGGGGTGTACTATTGTTTTTATATCCTCCTATTGTGTAATTCTATGTCCGAAGACATAACAATATTTAGGAATTCGAATTCAGGGTGGAATATTTGATCACCCACTCGGAGGGCGTTAGGCCGTTTTTTTCTTTGAAAAGTCTGGTGAAGTACTTTGGGCTTCTAAAACCAACCTGGTAAGAAACTTCGGAAATATTTAATTCGGGATTCTTTAGCAACGATTCTGCTACAGTGAGTTTATAATTTCGGATATAATGACTGGTTGGCAATCCCGTCAATGCTTTTAGTTTCTTGTGTAATTGAGAACGGCTGATATGCATGTCCCTGCAAATCTGTTGGATATCGTATTCTTCATCACTCAAATGATCGGACAACAATTTATTGAGGTCATGGATAAATTTATCCTCAAGTTCCAGAGTAGGTTCCGTTGATGGCTCAGGCAGTGGTAGTTGGCTGTACCTTTGTTGTAGTTTGAGCCTGATTTTTATCAATGAGTCGATTCGAACCATTAGTTCATCATGATGGAAGGGTTTGGGAAGATAGGCATCAGCTCCTCTTTTCAGTCCTTCCAATTTTGAATCAATATCCGCCTTTGCCGTAAGCAGTATAATGGGTATATGACTGGTCCGGATATCATTTTTCAGTGTATCACAGAGCTCATAACCATCTTTGACCGGCATCATTAGATCACTGATGATGATGTCGGGGATTTCATCGATAGCTCTTTCAATTCCTTCCTGACCATTGGTGGCAATAGATACCTGAAACTGGTCTTTCAGCATATTCCCCAAATAATGTATAACATCCGGATTATCCTCCACCATCAAAATGGAATATGTTTTGTCTTTATTTTGATCGGAATAATTAAAGTACTGTGCAGCTGGTTCAGCCCGGACTTTTGATGAACCCTCCAGGGATGTTTCTGCTCTCGGTGCTTCCCTGGTAATTGGAAGCACAATATGGAATGTAGTTCCCTGACCCAATTTACTTTTGACCTGGATATCACCATGCATTAATCCTACAAATTCAGACACTAAAGTCAAGCCTATGCCGGTTCCATCACCCTGACGAGTCATGGAATCATCTACCTGATAAAACCTTTCAAATATCTTGGAAACTTTGTCCTCAGGAATCCCCATTCCAGTATCCTTAATGCGGATTAGTAATTTTTCGACGACACCTTCTTTTTTATCTACTTGAATGTAAATGTGATCTTTTTCAGTAGTAAATTTCAATGCATTGGAAAATAGATTATTGATTATTTGTCCGAGCTTCACCTGGTCAATGTCCATCCAAATTTCATCTTCGCTTGAAAGGAAGTGGAATTGTTTATGCTGTACTTCTGCCAACGATTGAAAGGATTCACAGAGGTAATTGAGAAATTTGATGATGTCAATTTGTTTTAATTCCAGTTTGAGATTTCCGGATTCCAACTTTCTGAGATCCAGCATTTGATTGACGAGCAGGAGTAAATTATCTGTATTTCTTTTTATCAGTTCAGGAGCCTTTGGATCCACATTAACCTGATCGGATAGGCCCCGGATAATCGTTAGGGGAGTTCTGAACTCATGCGTTATATTTGTGTAGAGCCGGGTTTTTACTTCATCCATTTCTTTCAGCTTTTCCGTCTGAGCCTGGATAGTGGCAGTTCTGTTCTTTACTTGCGCTTCTAATTTTCTTTGTATGCGCTGTTGATTCTGGTGCCATATATAAAGTATGAGGCCAAAAAATGCCAGGCAGACCAGATAAAACCAGGTCTTTTGATAAAAGAAATATGCGACGCTGATGGGAATCATTATGGTGTTTTCAGATGGAATTCCCCGGTAATCCCAGGCCTTAATTTCCAGGTTGTATTGACCTTGCGGAAGATTCAAAAGATACAATTCATGAAGTCCACCGACATAATTCCAATCATCCCGAAGCCGGTTGAATCGATATGCGTAAATATTTTTTTCCGGCAGCGTATATTGAGAAAGACCATAAGATAATTTAAGGTTTCGGTTATTCGCCGGCAAGGAAATACCGTTATCGACCAGTTTTGTAAGAAATGCAGAACCCTGGACGATTCGGTCATCCGGTAAGGTCACACTGGATAAATATATCTTATTAAGAGATTTGTGTGAGATATCATTTTTTACCTGTACCGGATCAATAATGCTGAGACCGGCAATGGAACCAAAGGCCAGATTGCCATTACTCAGCGTTATGGCAGACCACCGGTTACACTCGTTATTCACTAGTCCATCTTCTTCATAAATGTGCCCCAGGATCTTTAAATTTCTGTCAACAACCGTAATGCCATTGTAGGTGCCGATCCAGTGATCTTCTTCAGAATCTTGTAGCATCGTTGCTACCGAATTATTCGAAAGGCCGTTCGATTCATTAATATGAACCAGCTCCTCAGAAACGGTATCAAATACTAAAAGGCCATTCGAAAAAGTGCCTAACCAAAGTCTGCCTTGCGGATCAACATCGATAGAAATAAAATCCTGGTATAACTCAGGATGTTTTAGTTGGATAAACCCATTTGAAGAATTATCCAGGTCTATATATTGAACACACGTATTGGCTACCAGCCAACACCGGTTTTCATTATCCAGTAGCATTTGCATATTAAGATCTTCGCCGATTGCTTGGGCGATAAAATCAAACTGTGCTGTTGTTTTGTCAAATAAGAGCAAATTCTGATCAGAATCGAGAACCAGAAAGTGATTTTCTCCTTTGGGGATCATTCTCACCAGACTTTGACTGTAGGTTATAGTGTCACAGAATGTCCGGTTATATTTTATGATATGCTGCACTGCACATTCCCAGATAATACCTTCTCTATCCTGAAAAATTTGCACATCATGAATATCTTGGGTAAATGGGCATTTTGTGTACGGGGACATATCCCAACCATCCCGTTGTTTACTAAATAATTTATTACCATTGGAATAAATCTGGTTCGGTCCTAATTCGACCATACCTCTAAGCGGACCGGATGGAATGGCGGTTATACCAGTAGAGGAACGGACTTCAATTATTTTAAATGTGTAATAAATTTGAAAAACATGTTTTGTGAAGTCGGTGGATGCCAGTGGATGTTCAATAAAATGGTCCAGGGATGGGTTTAAAAGTTTGACGACATCTGTATAATAGTGCCATTGACCATTGATATCCAATAAATAACTCTCAAATTCCTGGTCATTTTTATGGAATGAAAATAAGAGGTTTCCCTGATTATCCTGGAACATATATGATCGCTGTGGTACAAAAGGTAAAAAATCAGGATACCATTCGGTTATATGCTCGAAATCTTCATTTATATGATAAATTTTACGCTCACTTGTATGGATAAAAATTTGATTACTGGTCTGTAAAATCGAAAGATTGGATACGTCGGGATTAAAAGCAAAACTTAAATCTTGGGTCCTTACCTGGTTATTTACATTCTCGTTAAAGTGATATATTTTTTTACCTAATAGCCATGAATAACTGTTTCCTGACTTAATAAAGGGGGAGGTGTTTTTAGGGTTACTGATGGCCTCGTCCAACTTAAACTCTGCAAGGATAGTGACTTCCTGGTCCTGAATTTTAAATAGGTAAGCCTGACGGCCTTGGACTCCACCACCTATAAATTTTCCTGAATCATAGATGATATTTATAATCGAGACCGGATTTCCATGCTTATCGGTAACTTTTAAATAAGAAAAAGAACCATCATCGGGTCTGAACGTATAGAAGTAAGGCGTCGCCCATTGACTTTCAGGTTTTTCCACCTGATACAACATACGACCGAAGTTTATACTGTCACCAATCATACCCAGGCTATGGATAAATAAATTAGGATCAATCGTATCAACGACCACATCTTTAAGAAATGGCCCGTAACCATTAACCTGGTAAATAAATTGGCCATATGAGACTTGGGCATGTTGGCAGGGTATGATGTTTAATTTACCCAGATTGTCGATAAAGGCATAATCCACACATCGATCAGGCAAGCCTTCTGCTATACCATATGCTTTAATGTTCAGGGGATGAAAAGAAGATACTGGTAAATTTTGACTATAAGCAGATGAGAGCAGGAGCCAGAATAATATAATAAAATTGCATTTATTGGATCTATCCATCATTATGAAGATACAATGATCTGTAGAAAGAATGGAAGGGATTATTTTCTTGAAGATTAATAATTACTTTTCATCTATCCATTATCGGGATAATTTTTCTGAAATTCCGACAGATCTCATCGGGTTTGATGTATCCACTCTGCCCTGCGGCAAATTCTGGTGATTTATGTTCTAAATATATTTTTGTCAATGTTTGTCTGAGCTTTGACTATGACTTTACCCACATCCTCGAGCGGTTTCTCACATAAATATCCCTCAGACATTCGCCTATTGCGCTGAATGGGTTCACTGCATTCATACCTTAGATTGCATCAAAAAATCTACGAATTTACCACAATTGTTAATGGCTTATTTACTGAAGCTTTACGTCGTTATGATACACTCCTTCACTCACATCCTACCTGCTTCACTTCCAGCAACCCCATATGCTCCACCGCAAATGTTGGATTGATATGGACCGTTGGCGCATCCAGAATCACATTACCAGTACTCAATACATCAACCACTCCAGATAACGTAATTGACATACCCGCTGGATAATTTCCCTGTAGAGGACTATAACGCTCGTCCAACACCGGATTTCGCGGACAATCTCCCTCCGGAAATTCGTAAGCTCCAATATCAACGATGCCATCGATGATGCGGGTCGTATCAGCCAGGTCGGTGGTGATACCAGGTGGTATACTGTCATTCACTCCGGCATTGATGGCGGGAGAATATGGTAATAGCCGCAGATCCTGGTTAGCAGGATCTGCAAATAGTGGGTAAGCATCCAAATTATTACCGCCATCAATCATGCTGGGCGGCAAGTTCACCGATCCATCCGGACTGCCGTCGTCAAAAATACAATTGGTCAGACTGGACACTGCGTTTTGTAGAATAATTTCATCACCATTATCCCAAAAGATTGAGTTGGAGATCTTTGCTGTATTCATTCCTCCGGTTCCATTATTGTAAATAGCACCTCCACTAGAAGACGCAAAACAATTTAAAAAAGAACAGTTGGTAATAACAGATAAACTGACTCCAAATTTCCCGTCATTATGAAGTGCACCTCCTGTCGACGCCGTATTATCAATAAAAGAACAATTAATGATGGAAGGTGAACTTTCTCCAGACCCGCCGGAGCTATATATAGCACCTCCTTCAGACGCCGTATTGCCAATAAAAGAACAGTTAATGATCGAAGGTGAACTTTCGCCGGATGCGCCATAGCTGTAAATAGCACCTCCTTCGGCAATCGCTGCGTTGCTCCTGAAAACGCAGTTGGAAATAGATGGTGAACAGACATTTCCACTGCGGCCGTTCATATAAATTGCGGCTCCTCTACCATTATCACTGGTTGAAGATCCATTGGCATTTCCTAAGAGTACTTGAAATCCATCCAGAGAAAATGAGGAATCGATTTTACCGGCAGATGTGGTTCCGTCGATATATGTCACATGGAAAGCATTTTGTCCACTTTTCTCACCATCCTGATCCAGATCACCACTTAGAATGGTAGGGTTGAGCTGCCAATCACGTTGCTCCGCTACTGTTTCAAATCCAGAAAACCCTCCAAATAGTTGCAGATTTTTGTTCATGTAAAAGGTTCGCTCGCGACCTTGGTTATTGAGCTGACCATCCTCGTTTGCATCAAAATTTTTTGATGGATAATAAGTTCCCTTCGCTACCCAAATAGGAGAAGCGCTTTCTTCCCCTGGACATGCGCAAGCCAGATCAATGGCCCACTGCAGGTCCGTAAAAGCGCTGTCCCAGGAGAGTCCAGTTAATAATGGGCTGGTGGATGAACTGTCTACGTAGATGGGTTGGTCGGCTTCCGGACATTGAAAATATTCATAAGCTCCAATGTCCACCGTTCCAAAGAGGATTCGATTAGTCCCTGCCAGGTCAGTGGTGATCTTCTGCGGTATGCTATCATTCACTCCGGTATTGATCGCTGGAGATGCAAGAAGTAGATGAAAGTCTTGGTTCGCGGTGTCAACAAACATGGGATCAACGTCCAGATTATTTCCACCATCGACCCCAAATGGGGCATTCCATCCAGCTCCGCTTCCCCCGGAGCCTAACACAATGCTGTGGGTAATGATCGCAGTAGCCCCACCCTGACTGGCTAGCTCATCGCCATTAGCCCATATGATACTGTTCGTTATGATGGGAGTAGACTGACCTGCCCCATTAACTACATTTCCTATGGCTCCTCCAGCATTACTTGCCTCATTGTTGGTAAATACGGAATTCAGTATCGAGGGTGAATTATCACCATTCTCTGCCAGGTTGTGGATGGCTCCGCCAAAACTGCCAGCTTGGTTATGTATGAAGATGGAGTTGATGATCGTAGGGGCACAGCTACCATTATTGCTGGCAAGGTTGAGAATGGCGCCTCCACTTCCTCCCGATGAATTATTTTTGAAGATACAGTCGATAATGGATGGTGCACATACTGCACCAAATCCTCGATTATACATTGCACCACCTAGATCAGCATGATTATCGGACCATGTGCAATTGCGGAAACTCGGCCTACAATCATTTCCGTTTCCCGTTCCGTTTAAGATGGCCCCACCCCCTCGGGGTAGAGATCCGCCCTTGGCATTTCCTCCCACGAGATGAAAACCATCGATAATGCAGCTGGAATCTATGGGGCCATTGATGACCATTATATGATAGGAATTATTGCTGGTATCTGCATTTAAATCGATATCTCCATGCAGGATTGAGGAATGCATACTCCAGTCTCTTTCAGATAAATCCGTTTCCCCACCGGTAAACCCTCCATACAGCTGAATATTCTTATCAATGTAGAAGGTTTTGTCCCGAGACTCGTCTCCAACCGTTCCATTCACTTCAAAACTGTCTGATGGATAATATGTACCGACCGCAACCCATATTTGATCACCAGCATCACTTGAATCAATCGCGTTTTGCAGAATTTCTGTGGCATTGGCCCAGGAAGTACCGTCTTTTAGACCGGCACCGGATTCGGTCACGTACCACGTGGTCTGGGTAAAACCCATACTGGTTAATAGCACAAAGGACAAACCAGAAAAGGCAGGCATTAATGACATCGGATCTAAAGTTTTGATTTCCCTAATTTTTTGATGGCTTCTCGAAGATATGTCACAAATAGGATCAGAAAAATCACATGTTTATGTTACGAGGGTAATTTTCTGTCAGCATTTGATCATTGGTAACCAAAAGCAGAAGCAATCATAAGATGCTGTTTTTCATTTTCAATGTTGTAAAAGGTTTTCGATTTTTAGAGAATTTCTGGATCAGCATTATTAGCAAAAAGTAATCTACAATAGAGTTTTCCCTACAATAGCAATATTTAGGTAGATGACCTTATTTCGGAAAAAGTGAGAACTTTAGGAAAAATTAAAATCAGGAAGATGGTTGAGATCGATCATTCACGCAGACGATTTTTTTTTCAAGCCGGAAGCCTTACCATTGGATTTAGTTTGCAGCATCCATGGTCATATCCGGGTTTTTTGGATTCGGTACAAGAAGACTTGCCAGGAAGCCTACGGGGGTACCCATCAGTGGATTCCTGGTTACAGGTTTTGGAAAATAATCGCATTAGGGTCTTTACGGGAAAAGTAGAATTAGGACAAGGAATAGGTATCGTAATCCGGCAAGTGGCTGCCGAAGAATTAGGGTGTGAGTTGGATCAGGTGGAAGTCGTTCATGCCGATACAGAAAGAACGCCCAACGAGGGCTATACTGCCGGTAGTGGGTCTGTAAAATCCAGTGCCATGGCCGTTCGTTACGCAGCTGCATTTGCTCGCCAGAAAATTTTAGAAAAAGCAGCTCTAAAAGGTAAAATTCCTCTGGAAAATCTTGAATTGAATAATGGAGTCATCATGTCCATCGGGGGTAAGAAAATTACTACCATTGCGGAATTACTGTTCAATAAAAAATGGCAGGCGGAGGTCAAGTTGCCGGTGGCATTGAAGGCAAAGAAAGATTACCAATATGTAGGAAAGGAATTGTCAGGAAATCAGCTTATTCCCACGATTACCGGTAAAACCTATTTCATCAATGATCTGAAGTTTCCGGATATGGTTCATGCCCGGACGATTAAACCAGATGCCTATCAGGCACTAATAAAGAGTATTGATGAAGAAAAGCTGAGGCAATCTTTACCCGAAAATGTGGAATTATTGATCGATGGTAGCTTTGTAGCTGTCCTGGGTAATGAGGAATTCAGAGTGATAAAAGCGGCCAAAGAACTGGCGAAAAAACTGGAATGGACCATTGAAGATTTTCCTGCCGGAGTTAGTGATATGAAAACGTATATGGTCAATGCAGCTACGGAGTCGAAAGTGGTAATTCAAACGGATAATGAAGAAATGAAGGGAGTCAGACGCGTGGTGGGATCCTTTTTTAAGCCTTATATTATGCACGGATCGATGGCTCCTGCCTGTGGAATTGCCCGTTACGCGGAAGGTCAGCTCACGGTATGGACCCACAGTCAGGGAATTTATCCATTTCGGGAAGCATTGGCTGCATTGACCGGTTTGAGCATAGATAAAATCCGGATGATCAGTGTGCCCGGAGCCGGTTGCTTTGGACATAATAGTTCAGATGATGCGGCAGCGGAGGCAGCGATCATTGCCCTGAAGAAGCCAGGACATTCTATACGAGTTCAATGGTCCCGGAAGGATGAGCACCGATGGGAGGCTCTGGGGTCGGCGATGCGGATGGATATCACCGCCAGCATATCATCGGAAGATAAAATCGTCGAATGGAAGTCGGATGTATGGACTGATAGTCATAGTTTGCGGCCAAATTCTGATGCCGGAACTTTACTGGTGGCCAGATTTTTGGCGAATCCTGTGCAATTGCAAGGCCGGGGATATCTGGGGGGAGGATATCGAAATGCAGAACCCTATTATCAAATACCGGTAAAAGATATTGTCGCCCATTTTTTTGAGGGACCCCTACGAGTATCCTCGTTGAGGAGTTTGGGAGCATATGCCAATATTTTTGCGATTGAATCGATTGTCGATGAACTGGCCCGGCTAACGTCCTTGCACCCTATTGAATTTCGGATCAAAAACCTCGAAGATGATCGGGCAGTGGAGGTATTGCGTACCTTGAAAGAAATGACCTCCCGGGTGTCGTTAGCAGAGCGGGAAGGAATTGGTTATGCGTTCGGTAGATATAAGAATAATGATGGATACTGTGCAGTAGCTGCTCAGGTATCCATTGATGATCAGCAGCGTGTCAAAATCATTCATCTCTGGGCGGCGGCCGATGTCGGGGAGGTAATGAATGCATTGGGTATGAAAAAGCAAGTGGAAGGAGGCATGCTGCAATCGGCAAGTTGGACTTTGATGGAATCAGTCAGATTTGATGAAAATCAGATCATCTCCGATGATTGGATTCGATACCCGATGATGCAAATGCGAGAGTCGCCACAGGTGAGTGTTACGCTTATAAACAGACCGGACGAACCGGCATTAGGTGGTGGGGAATTGTCTGTTCCTCCCACTCCGGCTGCAATTACCAATGCTATTTTCCAAGTTACAGGCAAGCGAATTTACGACCTGCCTATAAAACCTTCGCGGCGAGGATAGTAGGGCTTTGAAATACTCGGTTTGATGCGACCGTCAATCGTTGTTTTATGACGAGGCGAGACGAAGGAAGATACCGGGTGGTAACTGACTGAGGATCAACGAAGTCAAAAGCGACGAGAACGGCTAATCTTCCTTCAGGTGAAATAATATTGTTTTTAGCGTCAGCGCAAGATGGGTATTTCAAAGCCCTCCTATACGAGAGTCACTCCTTGTTTTCGGTTCTGGCTTTGCGAGGGATGACCCATTTTTGTTGATTTTTAGACATTGGTAAAAATAATTGCTTCGTTGTTTACCTTTTTTTTCTGCAGGCTATTAACGGTGAAAATTATCTAACTAAAATCAGTTAAAGCCAGCGTATTATGAAAAAATTAATTTATTCTTTATTCGTCGTTAGTTTTGTATTCGTCTTCTCAAATGGCGTAACTGCCCAAAATTATAATAATGCCGTAGGCCTGCGCCTGGCCTGGGGATTTGGGGGCACCTATAAACATTTTTTCAATGAAAAAATTGCGGCAGAGGGCATCGTAAATTTTCGTAGTTGGGGTACCTTCGGATTTCGCTATCGGCGTACCCGGATCACTGGCTTAGTGACCACACATCAACCATTGGAAGACGTAGTGGAAGGTCTGCAGTGGTATGTAGGAGGGGGTGCCTTTGCTGGATTTTGGAGTGGTGCCTATTCCAGAGTGTATGACTATAGTAGTACCCAAATTGGCATTGCAGGAGTGGTTGGGCTTGATTACAAATTTACCGATTTACCGATCAATGTAAGTCTCGACTGGATGCCGGGTATTGCTCTGGTCGGTGGAGGTGGATTCACGGGTACATCAGGAGGTTTAGCCATTCGATACACATTTTAGAACGGCGGTTTTATAGTATTAGAAACTTGACCAGGATAAGATCATCCGATTATAAAAGATGGTATTATCCTGGTCTTTTTTGTGTCAGAGGGATTTTTAATCTTGGTGCAAATGAGGTTTGACCAGATAGTCCAAGTATTTGAATAAATACTGCAAGATTAACTTTTGCTTCTTCTCTATTTTGACTCACGAGATCTTGAAGAGGTGGTGTAAGCAAGAGATTTGGGTGTTTAACAATTAGCACTAAATCCTCGGATTACATTAAACCTCTGATCAGTCATTCACATTTAATCCAATACTGAACATGAAGAAGTCAATGGATAATTTTTTACCCTATTATTTGATTCGATCAATTTGTAGTATTTTACTGATAGTCTTCCAGTTTCCAACTGCAATTGCTCAGAATCTTGAAGTTGACGGGAAAGTCAAGGTTATTGAGATGGATTCCATCGGTACCGGCGAAAAAATCGTAGTGCGGGACCCCAATAGCATTCTGGCAGAGTGTAATGTCGACAATATCATTATTAGCTACTTTTTAAGTTTGCCCAATGGTACTGCCACACTGGTAGAAGCAGGGGAGTCCGCTGCTAATCTTTTGGCACTGGGAGCTACGGTGGCTAATCTACTGAACGCCGGAGTTTCGGTTGGCGAGTTGTTGGCAACTGGAGTCTCTGTTAACGAGTTGGTGACAGCTGGAGCCACTGTCTCCAGTCTATTGGAGGCAGGGGCGGTACCTCTGGATATCT
>JAGQWV010000215.1 GCA_020437045.1 Saprospiraceae bacterium
TTACTGCGGAAATGCTGCACTAGTTCCTGTAATTATTAAGATCAATTAATTTGTTCCTCGGATGTAAGAAATAGGATGATTGAAATTATTGATTCATTTTTTTACTCCCTTCTATTTTTTTAAAGAAGGTGATTCTCTTGGCTACGTAGAAATTAAAAAACTTTCGATCTCAATTTTCGGGAGTTTCATAGTCTCGAAGGAAAGATGGGGTGGTTACTGTGCGGTATTACTTAAATGAATGGATTGTCCTCAGTATAAAAGAATTATTGTATTTTGAAAATCGAACTTTTTATAAAGGTTTTATGGACCGTCGCAGTATACTGAAGAAACTATTGATCTCGACCAGCACGCTTGTCAGTTTGCCAGCTTGGTCCCATAATTGGACCAGGGAAGATGTTATTCTGTCCTCATCATTCCTGACAGAAGAACATGAATTATTCATCAGTAGCCTTGTTGATACCATTTTACCAGTCGGTGTAAAAGGCATCGGAGGGGTTAAGGTGGGTGTAGATAAGTTTTTAATCAAGTTGTTTGACCGTTGTTATGAAACGGAGGTCCAGGAAAATATTATAGTCCAGATAAATCATTTGGATTCAAAGGCAATGACCAAATTCGGAAACCCATTTACTGACTGTGATCAGCAACAAAAGATGGATCTTTTAAATAGTTGTGCAACTTCTGAAAATGAATCGGAGAAATCCTTTTTTGAGTTGATTAAATCGGAAAGTATCAAAGGTTTTACAACATCGCGAGAAGTAATGGTTAGGCATTATAAGTATCGGGTAGCTCCGGGACATTATAGTGGTTGTGTAGATGTTGAATGAGATCAGAATTTTCCCGAAAAAAATTCATAAACTTTCCCGATTTAACGATAATAATTATTTCAGAAGAATGACTCAACTGGCAGACTCGAAGAAAAAAAGAAAGTATGATGCGATAGTCATCGGCTCTGGTGCCAGTGGTGGCTGGGCGGCCAAAGAATTGTGTGATCATGGTTTAAAGACCTTGGTACTTGAACGTGGTCGTAACGTAGACCATATTAAAGACTATCCGACCGCCAGTAAACCACCCTGGGAATTTGAGTTCAGAGGTACGGTGCCGATGGATAAGAGAGTGGGAATTGGCTCGTCACGTTTTCTCAATGAGGCTACGTTGCATTGGCGCTTACCCGAAGATGAACAACCTTTTATTCAGGAAAAACCTTTTCGATGGTTTCGCGGATATCATATGGGGGGTAAATCGTTGCTTTGGGCGCGACAGACCCAACGCTGGAGTGATTTTGACTTCGAAGGACCGGTTCGTGATGGATTTGCTGTGGATTGGCCGATTCGCTATAAAGACCTGGCACCCTGGTACGATCATGTGGAAGAGTTTATTGGAGTTGCTGGTGCCAGAGACGGATTGGAAGAACTACCGGATAGTATAGTTCAACCTGCTTTCGATATTAGTTGTGTCGAACAACATTTCCAGCATAAAATCAAAGAGCATTATAATGATCGGCACCTGATCCAGGCTCGTTGCGCTCATATAACCGATCCTCAACCAATTCAGATTGAACAAGGGCGTGCAAAGTGTGTCAATCAGACCATGTGCAACCGCGGTTGTAATTATGGTGGCTATTTCAGCAGTAATGCATCGACTTTACCCTGGGCGTTAAAAACAGGAAATTTGACGATTCGCCCCCATTCGGTTGCGCACTCCATCATTTATAAAAGAGGAAAAAAGAAGGCAGTGGGAGTGAGAGTGGTTGATACCCATTCAAATGAAATGATTGATTACTACGCCGAAGTAATTTTCGTCAATGCTTCTACTCTAAACAGTAATGCAATTTTACTTAATTCGACTTCATCACGTTTTCCTGACGGGCTCGGTAATGATCATGGGTTGTTAGGAAAATATATTTCCTGGCATAATTACCGGGGGAAGGCCAGTGCGACCTATGAAGGATTGCTCGATAAAATGACCAGTGGTAGAAATCCCAGCCATAGTTATATGCCTCGTTTTCGTAATGTATATCGCCAGGAAATGAATTTTCTCCGGGGATATGCCATCGGAATTGGTGGAGGAAGAGGAAAGGATGTGGACACGAGTTTGATTGGAAGCGAGCTCACCGAAAACCTATTGAATCCACCCCTGGGTTCCTGGAAAATCAGTAGTTGGATGATGGGAGAAGTAGTGCCGGTAAAAGATAATCATGTCCGTTTAAGCCATGATCAAAAGGATAGATATGGAATACCCCAACTGATTGTTTCTTGTGATTGGACGGAAAATGACGACAAAATGGTTGAAGATTATATGGAGCAGTCAAGGGAAATGTTTGAAAAGGCGGGTTTCGTCGATATTGAAGTCCGTGATACGCATTCTCCACCGGGTTCAGATATCCATGAGATGGGAGGCATACGAATGGGGCTCGATCCAAAGACTTCGCTCCTGAATCAGTTTAATCAACTGCATGCTTGTAAGAATGTATTTGTGACTGATGGATCGTGCATGACATCTACCGGGACGCAAAATCCGACTCTGACATTTATGGCCATCACGGCCCGTGCAGCTAATTATGCGGTAGAACAACTGAAAAAGCGGGAAATTTAGAGAATCATGGTTTTCCGTGAATTTTGATATTCACACAATACAGTGAGGAATCTTTGAAATAGAGATTTGATCTTTGTCATGACAATCGGAGAGTAATTAAAGCATACTCGACCATTTTTAAACCTGTAACTGATTGGCTATGAATAAACCGGCACTGTCAGAAAGAGAAGCTCAAATCATCAAATTAATCGCCTGGGAATATACCTCCGAAGAGATCGGTAAAAAATTATTCTTAAGCACAGAAACTATTCGTACGTACCGGAAAAACCTTTTTTGTAAATTAGATGTTACCAACGTAGCCGGACTGGTCAGAAGAGCATTTGAGTGTGAGATTTTACAGGTGGGTTAGAAAGGTATAAATGGATAAATGAGTCAAATGGTTGAAAGGGTAAAAGTGGAGACTGACCAAAATCCAAAGACAAAAGACTTTTTAGCCACGATGGTCACAGAGATATTTACAGTGGTTAGATTTATTCTTTTCAGGAAAGGACGCTAGGGGCGAATTTATATTCACCGATTTTCGAGACGAAATCTGCTTTTTGACATGGACTCAATTGTTGATCTGGAGACCAGCGACCAAAACCAATATCTAGGAGGGGGTGGAAATACTCAGTTTGATGCTGAAGCCGTCAATCGTTGTTTTTTGACGAGGCGAGACGAAGGAAGATACCGGGTGGTAACTGACTGAGGATCAACGAAGTCAAAAGCGACGAGAACGGCTAATCTTCCTTCGTGTGAAATAATATTGTTTTAGTGACAGCGCAAGATGGGTATTTCCACGCCCTCCTAGATAAAGGACATGCATCCAACCTACTTTACTACGATAAAAAGATAACCGATTCAAACTAATATATGCAGATAAAAGGTAGGATATGGCTTATAGGGTTTCTTACCTTGCTTTTTCTTATCCTTTTTTTAACAAGTTTCTGGATGTGGATTTTACCGGGAATCCTTGAAAATAAAATTGAATCGATTATTCTCAGGGAGATGCCTGATTCCCGATTTGACAAAATTGATGTCGATCTCTATCAAAACACCCTAAACCTTTCAAAATGGCATGGGGCACTTCCTATCCATATCGCTAGTCTTCACACTATCACAGGCAGTATAAGTCAGGTCCAAATAAAAAATATTCACTGGTGGGATCTGCTAAAGAACCACATTCATTTGGATTCGTTGACCATCAACCAACCTGTGTTCCAGATCTGGATGCGAGATACAAGCGACGTGGTAGATTACAGCACTACTCGTACCCCTAAAAGCCAGCAAAAGCTTCTGCAGATTGACCAAATTTACTTGCATCAAGGCTCTATAAACGTCCTTCGAAAAACCGATTCTCTTTCTCTATATTCTGCTGAGTCAGTGGATGGACAATTAAATAAAGTACTTATCAATTTGGGTAAAGATACACCGGGCCGAAATGACCGTTATGAATCTTTTAATTTTGATATCTCTTGCATCGAAATATTAGATGATCGGCGTTTACATCTTCTAAGTATAGCGGGATTAAATTCCCGATCAGAAGACAGTACCTTAGAAATCTCCCTATTTGAAATGCATCCCATTTGGTCAACATCAGATTTTAACCAAAAAATATCTAAGCAAACCAATGAGGTCAATATCGTTCTGCCTAAGGTGCTGATCCATGGGATTAACTATAACCGACTAAAAGAGCGAACATTCACCAGCCGGGAAATCGTGATACCACAATTCCTTTTAGATAATTTAGTAGACAAAAATATTGATAAAAGCGTACACGAATCTACTTCTCTACCCCAACAGGAGTTGGCAAATTTAAATTATCGAATAAATGTAGATTCTGTCTCCCTAAGCAATGGCACTTTGATCTATTCTGAATTGATCCCAGAAAGAACAAAAGCCGGTGAGGTTTCTTTCCATAAAATTAATGCTAAACTCAAAAAAATCACCAATGACTCCACCCGCTTTGATCAATTAAAAAATATCGACCTGACAGTGTCTGCTGAATTATTTGACGATGCCCCCGTTCATCTGAATGTTCAAATACCTCTGGCTGAAACCCCCTGGGATTATTATCTCCGTGGCACCCTGGGTAATTTCGATCTGAGAAAAGCCAACGGAATCGTCGAACCTGCAGTATTAATGTATTTTAAAAGTGGCCAGGTTTCAGAACTCTCTTTTGAGGCCACCGCCAATCCCGTAGAGGCCAGAGGCAGTATGGAATTCTTTTATAGGGATTTGGATATTGACTTTCGTCAGAAGAAATTTAGTAAGAAAATACGCAATGCTCTGGTGGAAGCTTTTGTATTCCCTCAGGAAAACATTAAAACAAAGAAGCATAATTTGGCAAAAATCTACTGCCGGCGCGACAATAAGAAATCCGTCTTTAATTATCTATGGACCATGGTATTTTCAGGTATTCAGTCAACTATGATGCCCAACATTCTTCTCCCTCCCGAATTAAAACACGAAAGGGTTTCTCCGGAACATACAGATCATTGACTTCTACCTAAACCATAATGATGAAAAAATCGAAAAAATAAAAAAATGAGACTGGAACATTCTATTTAAATCGATTTATTGCCTTGCAAAAAAAGAACCATAAATATTTACGGCAATTAAAAAATCAGTAGGTCATATACTCCCATGCGGATTGATATTTTCCATTTTTCTCGACATAATCTGCAAGGCTCAGATAGGTCTCATCCGCGCCAAGAGTGGCCAGGTCTCCCACAATCACTAGTTTCAAGCGAGCCCGCGTCAAGGCCACATTCAGACGTCGAAAGTCCTTCAGGAATCCCAGCTCTCCATCGTCATTAGATCTTACGAGAGATAAGTAAATGACATCTTTCTCCTGCCCCTGAAATCCATCAATGGAATTAATGTCGAGATCGAGTGACTGCATAATGGGGTCCTCTTCTATTTCCTGGGTAATCACACGCACCTGTTCGCGATAGGGACTGATTATTCCAATAGAAAAGCCTTGCAATTGATCCATCACACTGATGATATGTTCTCTGATAATTAAATATTCCTGCCGATTCGCCCGGCTACGATTTTCCGGATTATATTCTTCCTGAAAACCACAACCACTCGTATCAATAAATTGGATAGGGTCCGATCCAATTTCCGGAAGTTGCCGCTCTGTCACGGACATGGCCGATTGCAATTTTCCTTCATAGAAAGTTGCATTAGAGAATCCCATGATGTTGGGATGCATCCGGTACTGAGTAGTCAAGAGCGCACTTTCATCAAGATGTTCCGTCATCCGATCCAGTATGGTCTCCGTCAATCCCAGGTCTGCAGCATCTTTCGACTTGACAGTTGGTGGCAATTGCTTATGATCGCCGGCGACAATCACCCTTTCTGCCAGATGCATTGCGATCCAGCATTCAGGTTCCAAAGCCTGAGATCCTTCATCGATGACCAGGGTCTTAAACTTCAAGTTCTTCACGGGCTCTGCTGCACAACCAACAAGGGTAGCACAAATCACCTGGGTTTGACTCACGATTTTATCTATTAATCGATCTTCGAGATCACTGGCCCATTGCCTTAATCCTTTGGCTTCTTTAAACATCAATCCGCGATTACGACGTTCTTCTTCCCCAAATTTTCGCTTAAACTTTGCCGCCTCCTTCTGCGTTTGCTCCGCTTCAATTTTTACTTGTTTGATATGCTGCCATTCCTGATGATTGCGAACTTGTTCATCCAGCGACAATTCGGCAATGGAATCACCCATGCGCGTTACATTACCCAGGCGCAAAACCCGCAGACCTTTTTCATGTAATAATTTGGCCAAAAGATCCACTGCATTATTGCTCGGTGCCGCCACCAAAATCTGCTTTTCGTACCCACTCAAATGCTGTATCAATCCCACCAGAGTCGTCGTCTTTCCGGTGCCTGGTGGTCCATGAATAATTGCTATCCGGCGAACGGCATGGGCAATATCAATCGCCTGTACCTGGGAAGGATTTAACCCCCGATCTTTTGTAATCGCGGGAGCATCAATAACTCGATTCTGAGCAAGTTTTTGGTGACAAAGCGCTTCACGAAATTCGGATACCTGGATCTCTTCAGACCGGATCATCTTGTCCAGGGCTTCCAGCATCACCCGATAGGGGCGATCATCAAAGATTAGTTCAATACCCAGGGATCCACCTTCCAGTAAATAATCCTTTACCAAAACATCGGTGGCGAGGACCAGTCTGACTTTTCGTTTCGATAAATAAGATATACTTCCCCGCAATTCTATTCGCTCCTTTTTATTGATAAATAAAATGGCGGTAGCCCCCACACGAAAAGCATTTGATTTTGAGTAGGCAGAAGGTGTCGAAGGAACCAACTCTAACTCTACGTATTCACCTATGGTATAATGTTGTCTACTAATATCTACCGGATACCAGACAATTCCACTGTCAATGCGTTCTTTAATAGACTTCGAAGCCGCTAAATTCCGGAAGTATATTTCCTCCGCCGCCCTTTCGAGTTCCACAGCTTTACGTAATCTTAAATATCGATCCTTACAGTCTGTCATATGAGCGAATAGGCCTGCCCAGATATGGGGCAGTAAAGTGCAAAAGTACGGAACTTGATCAGTCCTGACAATGGACTAATTCCAATTGCCTTGATAAACAGAATATATCATGACTTAGTACGGCTATCCGGCAAGGGCACCGTATGCTTTGAGAATTCTTTCTATCCGGGCATTTTCTTCGGCATCGATATTTTTTTCTTCCGGATGGCTATCAAACCAGGCTATCGTCTTCTTGATGCCTTCGGCAAATGGGATCGTTGCCTGATAACCGGGAACAAAGGTTTTGATTTTCGAATTATCAAAAATGACACTCGTAGCCTTATCTGCCAATAAGGTCCCCGTATATTCTGGCTCAACAGAGCAGATAAAATCGGAAGCGATATGGACGGCATTAAGTTTACAACCCAGACTCTCAGCGAGAATCTGATAGATGGTATTCCAACTTAAAATTTCGTCAGAAGTGATGTGAAAAGCATGCCCAATGGACTGCGTTAGTCCCAGCAAGCCCACAAAACCTTTAGCGAAATCATCTGCATGGGTATTGGTCCATAGCGAAGTACCATCTCCATGAATAATTATTTTTTCCCCTTTGAGAATCCGGTCACAGGTATTGTAGTATCTAAACCCCCCAATCGCGATGGGTATTACCGTGTCATAAGTATAGGAGGGCCTAACAATGGTAATGGGAAAATCATGTTTACGGTACATTTTTTCCAGATATTCCTCACAACGGATTTTGTCATTGGAATATGACCATTCGTTATTCTTCAAAGGTGTGGATTCGGTGATGACCGGATAACTCAGAGGTGTTTGATAGCATGAGGCACTACTAATGAAAATATATTGACTGGTCCGGTCCTTAAACAGATGGTAGTCCCGCTCAACATCCTTGACATCATAAGCGATCCAATTGACTACGACATCCCAGGTGTGCCGGTTGAGATCACCCAAGGTGTCCGGCTTGTTGATATCGCCCATAATCGACCGGACTCCCGCGATATTGATGGGACGTTTTCCCCGGTTTAAATGGTATAGATCAATGCCTTTTTCGATCGCCAGCTTGCTACAGGCAGCACTGATGTTTCCTGTCCCTCCAATAAAAAGTACCTTCATTAGATTGTCTTTTAATGATTCTCGCTAAAATACCAATATTCAGAAAAACTGATTTAATCCATAATGTAGAAAAGATCTTATAGTCCTGAATTGCGATTTGATGACTAAACAATTAAATTTCATTTGCATAGATGCAACTTTGAGAAAATATTGTCGTCATTAAAATTGATTTCTTAATAATTTCAACCGTATGAAAATGACACTCCACAAACATTTAATCTTTCTATTTATTTTTATTTTCTCCTCAATAAAAATAGTGACCGCCCAGGGAATAAGCGGCAATGGTAATGTTATAAAAAAAGAGCGGCCGGTATCAGCCTTCACATCGATCAAGACCAGCAATGGTTGGGATCTAGAACTCACCCAGGGCAATAGTCATACACTGGTCATCGAAGCGGATGAAAATTTAGTGGATCTTGTCAAAACAGAAATACAGGGAAATACTCTGATAATTCACTCAGAGGCTAACATCAACCGAAGTAAAATGCGTAAAATCCATCTGACTTTTGTCGAGGTTAATACTATTGAAGCTTCCGGCGGTGCTGATGTTGTTGCTAAAAACGATATTCAGAGCGGAGATTTCAGCATTAAATGCTCCGGTGGCAGTGATTTATCATTAGCCCAGCTCAGCTGTGACCATTTTGATGGACAGTTTAGCGGTGGCTCCGATGCTAACATTGGTTTCAGCGCTTGCAATGCGGCAGATATAATAGCTCGTGGTGGCAGTGACCTTCTGATCAAAGAAATCAAGGCAGAAAAACTGACTTTGGATTTAATGGGCGGGTCTGACGCCAAATTAATGGGGCAGGTAGAAAATCTCGAACTTAATGGTGCCGGAGGTAGCGATGTAAGTGCTACCAATCTTGAGGTGAAGATGGCTAAAATTTACCTCGCCGGAGCCTCAGATGGAAAATTCAATATCTTAGACAAACTCGATCTATCCCTTAGCGGTGGCAGTGACTTTGAATGCAAAGGAAAGCCGGAACTGACCCACAAGGATATTTGTAGATCCTGCGATGTCAGAATGTAATTCAATTTTGCGCATCCCTAAAATACATTCCAGAACCTAAGATTTCGCTACTAGAGCCCCAGGCAGGATACAGGGAATTTCTTTTTATTTCTTGCCAGTGACTGCTGGGTACATCTAAATCATCCATGGTCCAGTTTAACCTTAGTGATTTCCAGTCACCACCTTGTAGATCATCGAGATATTTTAGTGGTATACTCAGTTCAAAAACATAACCGTCGTCTGTGGCTTTACAAATGTATTTCCAATCATCAGGAAAATTCTTTGCCCCGTTCACTTTGGAAGCCTGTCCATCCTTTTCTACCGTCATCCGCAGGTAATAGGTATTGTCAGGGGACAAGGCAGATTTTACGGCTGGTAAAAAAGAAAGCATTAAACCAATATTATCCTGGCGGGTCAGTGATGTCGATGAATCAATGATCACATCTTTATCCTGGACGACAGCCGTTATTATCAAATGACTTGCATTTTGCACTACGGCATAATGCATTTGATTGTCCGTATCGGTTAAAAATTCCTCGTTTAAAACAATTTCCGGATCTGCTTTTCCATCTACTTTAATTTGATGGGTAGTAAATGGAATATGGTGCTTTACCTGGGGTTTTAAATTGACTGTAACAGGAATTTCCAGCGATGACTCATCCGAAACATTAGCCGTAACTATAAATTTTAGAGGGGTAGGACGCATATCCTTTACCATCGTTTTCTCCTTTCTGGGATTATATTGTCCTTTGATCACTTGTACCGAATTCGGTGGTAATGTGATCGTATCATCTTCTACAGTGATCCAGACATCCCACCCAAATTGTTCTTCAATTTTAATATCTATAGGTATATCCAGATGATTGCTTAATTTAATCTGAAATTCTTCACTGTCCGTAAAGTTGTCAGCGAAATAAGGTTCGATTTCCACTAATTGGCTCTCCAACAAATGGTGCAGTACGGTTTCGGTCTCTTCCGTCACCACGTTCTCGTCCCAAATACCTTTGAGCCAAAGATTGGCGATAACCGGACCAGCCTTGGTCATGGTAACCCACACCACATGGTCAAATTCACCAAAATCCTGACCTCTTAATGCGCTACCACCGCCTGTGGTTGCGAGCATAATATATTTACCATTGTTGCGGTCACGTTTGACATACCGATGATAATGACCGGCAAATACAGTATGGGATCTCTCTTCCAATAGCGCTTCAACCTGGGGCCAGAATTTGGGATCTTCCTGGATCCAGAGCGGTTGATGTAGAAAGACAAACGTATGCCGGACATTCTTATTCGCCTCCAGTGTTTCTCTTATATAGTTAAACTGGGGCTCTGAAATGGTTCCCTGACCTCCTCCGCGATACTGATCTTCGGAATTAAGGCATAGGAATAATACATCCTTGTAGATAAAGTGATAAAATGAGCGCCCAAAGCGCTCCTCATACATCTTCCCCTGCACAGGATTAGTAAAATCATGGTTTCCTGGCACATAGAAAAATGGCATTTGCAGCTGATTAATAAAGCCGGTAAATTCTTTCCATTCCGCATTTATTATTGAAGTATCTTCTGTATATCCTTCAATTAAATCACCCACGCTCATTACAAATTCTGGTTGTAAAAGATTAATCTTTTGAATAGCTTCTTCAAAAACCCCGGGCCGATGACCACCGGTACGATCCGTTACAATTATGAATTGAAATTGATCGGAACTGTTATTGATATTCAGATTTGACCAGGGATTCACCTCTGGATCCTTTTCAATTTGAATATTTTGTGCCCGCGAAGCCACACTCTGAAAAAGCAGACCAATCAATAAAGCGGATAATACAGTAATTCTCATTTTTAGAAAGTTTGCCTCAATTAAAGGATAATTATGCAATGACAGATTAAATTCTAAATAATTTTCCGATAATTCATCGTATAGCAATAGGTCTACCCGGCGATCCGGTAGCACCTTTAATTCGTAAGGGCGTAAAATTGAAAAAGAATTGATAGACATTATCCTCCAGCAGGGATTCAAAGGTCATCCATTCCAAATTAAAGATCCCATTTTTCATAGTCAACTCCATATGCACATTATAAACCGGACCATCCAGAATGGCATCCGAACCAACGATACTTGGTTGTCGATCGATAAGCCAATCAACGACCTCCCTGCTAATGCTGGGTAATCTTTTTCCATCCATGACATAGTCCTTATTCCAATTGTGCCACCAGCCGAAATTAAAAAAGATGGCATCTCCGGGAGTGATGTCGTCATTCCTGATTCCTTGTCTGGCTAAAGCTTTTTGAACATCTGGCAGGCTAACCACATAGGCATCATCGAGAATCTCTTTATCCAGACTACCTGCGATGTCAATCAAAATTCCTGAAGTTATGATCGGCTTTATTTTTTCCACACCCAGATTCTGAAGTCCGAAAGGGCTTTTCATTTCTGCGGTATTAAAACCATTATAAAACACTTCGGTGGCAGATCCATCTTCCATCTGCATTCGCCTTCCGGGATGTCCGAGTCCATCAAATTGAGTACCCACCTGCCCAATGGTAGCCACAAGTAGTTCATCGTTAAAAACAATTTGGTCCGGCCCCTCTGGTCCGTAAGTAGGGAACGAAGGAATAAACAGTTTAAACACCCGGTTATCCGGCACAAACATCTGTTGATCATAGACATGCCCCAGTTCATAGACCTTGCCTTCTGTAATCCATTGGCGCGCCTCTAATATTTTTTCCGGTGTGATCCAGTTTGATGCTCCTGCCTGATCATCAGGCCCCCATAACTTATTGGGCCACCAGGGGCCTTCTTCCCTGGTCTGAGCATTGAGCAATAGTATCGAACAACTAAAGAAAATAAACGTATAAGTCTTTCTCATCTTTCGTGGAATTTCCATTAAGATAAGAAGGATCGCGCCATATGAACAATTTTCACTGATCTCAGAAAAATCTGCCTGATTTAGGTATCAGAGCAGATCCACTCAGGGAGATGTTTGGAACTAAAAAAATGGATGTCTCCTTGATCAATATTTGGGGAGTCAATAATAGCTTACAAAGAAAGATTAGTCAGGTACAGCAGGAGCTTCCTTCAATATAGTGAAGCGATTATTAATCAATTCACTACTGGGTATCACGACTTTAAGTTTATCTTCAGTAATCAGAATTATGTTGATCGAGCTGATATCTACGATGGTCCCAGTAAGGTCATCATACTGTATTACCTGACCCTTTTTTAAGGTGCGTTTTCCGTACAAAGAAGCAAGCAAATTAGCAAGGATATCTTTAGAGGCCAGTCCATAGGATATGGCACTGGCTAATAGAATTCCGGCGATGATCAACAACAAATTGGAACTCAATATCTGAGTATCCACCCCTGCCTGATTTAATGCGGAGAGAGAAATCATGATGACCAACAAATAAAATACTATGGAACTTAAGATGCTACCTCCCTGGATGCCGAGAGAGAGAGTGGCTCCCCGGATGATGTCTTTGACAAAATTTGCCAGATAAATTCCAATCACGAAGAATACAATAGATGTAAACAGGGAAGGCAACCAATTGACCAGTTTTGACACTTCTCCTGAGAGCACATCCCAACCTAAAGTCTCCGAAGCAGTAATAACGACCAATAGAATTACGAGCCAGTAAACAAACTTGGAGATTATCTGGCTAACCGATTTCTTAATGCTGGCTTTCTGTAATAATTGATCTACATGAAACCGTTTTCCTAATTCGTCAATCTTAACTACCCGCAGTAATCTATTGACTAAAAAAGCCGCCAAACGTGCCAGGAGCCACCCGAATAAAATGATGATAAAAGCACCAAATATGGAGGGTAAGGCATTTGCAATATTCTGAGTAGCAGTCTTCAAAGTACTCATTAAAATCTCAGACCAATTCGTCAACTCTTCCATGACCTACATTCTATTTATAAATACAGAATCAAAACAATCCAATAAAAAACATCTTTATCTATCCTCAAAACCTTCAAGAAATGAAATCTCCGTCTGGGAAAATTTCACCACAAAAAGATCCAGTACATCAGCCGTCAATTCAATGATATCAATGGTGTTAAAGATGTCAGTTTTAAGATGATCGGGTACCTGCCCTTCGGGATGATATCCACCAAGAAACTCCAAGAATGCTTCGCTTTTTTCTATGTCTCCATTCATTGGGAGATGTTTTTGAACAAGGTGTTTAATTCATTTTTCAGTTTGTTACGCGCTCGCATCAACCGCATTTTTACTGCACTTGGGGCGAGATTAAGCTGAGCACAAATTTGCTCAATACAGTAGTCATCCTGATATTTCATCAAGAGAAGCAGTCTATCTTCCACGTTGAGCAGCTTCATTGCTTCTCCCAGTATTTTGATCTTATCCCGTAGTTCCTCTCTAGTAAACAATTCTTCGGCAATATTGATCGAAACTTCGTCCGTTTCGACTTCATCACTGTAAATAATTTTTCCTTTACGTTGTAATTGTCGAATACAATGGTGGTATGTAATGGAGTGAATCCATAACGATAACTTGGCCTTTCCCTTAAACTGGTGCAGATTTGTAAAAATCTTAATGAAAATGTCATGAGCAAAGTCTCTGGCCAAAGCAGAGTCATTGGTAATGGAAAGACATTTAAAATAAACTTTATTTATATAACGGTCGTACAGTTCGCTTTGTAAACTTCTGTCTTTCTTCAATTTTAGTCGCTCAGCGATCTCTTCATCACTCAGTTCTTCCCTAGAATGCCCCTCTGAATCCCTTTTGTTTTGATCCATTTACCTATTTACGGCAATTTTTGGTAATCTCTACATCCACTTGAATCAATAGTCGACTGCTGAACCTCTCGTACGAGGCCAGGCAAACAATTATTTTACAGCGGATTTTGTGTTATGTCTGTGAATAGAGATCCAAGAAGATGTCTTTGGTCACATCTGAAATAAGATAAATTTAATTCTAAAAGCTCGGGATATAAATTTGTAGCGTTGATTGTGACCAATTCGGAATTCATGTCTCTCTATCGTGTTTTTAACACTATCGTGGCTTTATTAATCCAATTAGAAAGCCATAGGGTCCCTTAGACACTCAAATCTGGGAGCGGCAGCAAGAAATTGCTGTCCTCCCAACCCGTGCATAAGAACAGGAAAAACGAACAGCGCTGTATGTGCGATACAGCATAAAACATTCTCTACATATATTGCCAGACCACATTTTCGGTAACAACCTGACCATCAAGCATACGCACTACCCGGTTACCAAATTCGGCACAATATTGTGAATGGGTCACCATGACGATCGTAGTACCACCAGCATTTAATTCAGCAAGGAGACGCATAACATCATCTCCATTTGAACTATCCAGGTTTCCGGTGGGTTCATCGGCAAGAATCAATTTAGGCTTATTGACGATAGCACGAGCAACCGCTACCCGTTGTTGCTGTCCTCCTGATAATTGCTGGGGAAAGTGATTTCTCCGATGCATCATTTTCATTTCTTCCAACAAATTTTCGACACGTTGTTTTCGTTCTGTGGAAGGAGTATTGGTATACAACATCGGTAATTCTACGTTTTCGTATACCGTGAGCTCATCAATAAGGTTAAAACTCTGAAAAACAAAGCCCAGATTATTTTTTCGGATAATGGCCCTCTTCCGCTCAGGTAACCGACCTACTTCCTGATCCAGAAAATAATAGGTCCCGTCACTGGGACTGTCAATCATCCCGATGACATTGAGCAACGTAGATTTACCGCAACCAGACGGACCCATGATAGACACAAATTCACCCTTGCGAATACTTAAGTTTACCTCATTAAGGGCAACCGTTTCCACATCTTCTGTTCGGTAGACTTTTACTAAATCTTTAAGACCAATTAGTATCTGATCTGCGCTATTTTCTGATTCTTGTGACATATTAGTTCCCATCTGGATTTTTTTGGTTTTCGTTCTTAATACTTTCCTGAAGAGACGGATGAATAAGGAGTTTGGTTGCAGGCTGGTGTCAATAATGATCAATTTATCGACAAAATGCTACTATAAACAGGTGAAAGCAGGTCTGACAGTCTGGATATAAATCGTTTTGGGGAATTGTCATTCGGTCTTTCCATTATCTTTGCTGTAGAATTGAGTGCCGATCCCTATAACGGCCCACTACTATGAAAACAGCCAAATCTACCTTTACAGGATATCAGGCATTCATTGTCGCTATCCTGACCATCCTTCAGTTTACCATCATTCTGGATTTTATGGTACTCTCTCCGTTGAGTGCGATTCTGCTTCCTGAGTTGCATATCAGCACAGCTCAGTTTGGTCTGGTGGTTTCTGCATATGCTTTTAGCGCCGGCGCTTCAGGCCTCCTTGCTGCCGGATTTGCTGATCGATTTGACCGGAAGAAGCTGCTGTTATTTTTTTACACAGGTTTCATCCTGGGAACCTTTCTTTGCGGACTTGCCCCAAATTATCATTTTCTGCTGATAGCCCGAATTGTCACCGGACTTTTTGGAGGAGTCATCGGATCCGTCAGTTATGCGATCATTACCGATTTATTTCCTCTGGAGATGCGAGGACGTGTCATGGGTTTTGTGCAAATGGCTTTTGCTAGTAGTCAGGTGTTAGGGATCCCCATCGGATTATACCTGGCCCACTTTTGGAACTGGCATGCACCATTTTTACTTATTGTGGTCGTCAGTATTGTCGTATATGTCAGCATCATCTGGAAGATGCAACCGGTCACGGCTCACTTGGCCTTGCAGAGTAAGCAATCGCCATTTCGCCATTTGACTAAAACCATTTCCAAAGTCCGCTATTTAAAAGGATTTGGGGCCACAACATTGCTGGCTACCGGAGGTTTTATGCTCATGCCTTTTGGTGCCGCCTTTGCCGTTAACAATCTGGGAGTGACTATGGAGGAGCTTCCCATCATCTATATGGTTACGGGAATCGTGAATATGCTGGCAGGGCCGATTCTCGGCCGGATTACCGATAAGGTGGGTAAAATGAAAATGTTTATTTTCGGCTCGGTCCTGGCTATGAGTCTGGTGCTGTATTATACCCGGTTAGGTGTCACACCGCTATGGTTCCTCATCATCTTGAATGCGGTATTATTCCTGGGCATCACTTCGAGAATGATTTCTTCGCAGGCTCTCATGACCGCCGTACCGGATGCTTCCGACCGGGGAGCCTTCATGGGGGTCAATGCATCGGTCCAACAAATCTCCGGTGGCATCGCTTCCGCGATGGCCGGTGTGATTGTCTTTCAAAATGCTACCGGACATATCGAGCGTTACCCGGTGTTAGGTATCATAGTCGCACTCACCATGGTCATCACCATTTTTATGATGTACTTCATTGATAAGGACGTAACGGCGAGAAATACTCTCACAAAAACGCTTACCCATTGATCGCTGGCAATATCGATAGCCGCCATTAAACCGAAACATGGACCGGATGATTTTAATAATGTTTTTGTCCGGCAGAAAAGATATTGAGATAGTGAGATATACAGGATCAAATACGGTGGCTCGCAACATCAATAGTTACTGTGCTGTATTTGATAATCAGAAGCCAATGGTTTATTGAAAATTAAATAAACAGCGATTAAGACACCTCAGATCTTAGCAATTCTTTCGGTATAAATACGATCATTTGTGGTTATTCGCAAATAATAAATTCCGCTATTCAAATTCTGCAGATCAACCCTACGAACCGATTCAAAAAATAGTATCTCTCCTCCTGTTACATCAAAAACACGCACATCGGCAAGGGTGGTTCCTCCTAAGGTTATCTCACCCCTGGTCGGATTGGGGAATACCTGAATCGGATAATTTACCTGACTTATAACCGGGCGAATATTTAAGAGTGAAACCACGTTAGAAATTACGGATGGTTTGGTGTCATCTTCCTGATGACAACTAATGGCTTCACTGAATACTATTTTGATATAGTATTTCAATAATCCCCTTGGAGCATTTAAATCATTAAAATTATTCATACCGGAATCGACGGAATCCACAAAAATATCCGGACCATTTTCTTGTAAAAGAAAAATTTCATAGTGATCGACCTCGCGACCGGAATAGGGATTCCATTGCAGATTTATTTTATTGGAATCCTCAACCTCTGCATTCAGAAAAACGGGTTGATGAGTAGCGGAT
>JAGQWV010000216.1 GCA_020437045.1 Saprospiraceae bacterium
TGATCGGGTCAGTGACCAGTCAGGGAGATGCCGCCCATCAGGCTGACCTGGTGAGAAGTACTTTAAATGTTGATGGATCGGGAGTAAAGATAGGGGTGCTCTCCGATAGTTATGACCAATTGGCGCCTGGCGTTGGAGCAGCTAGTGATGTGTTGAGTGGAGATTTGCCCGGTCCGGGTAATCCCAATGGTTATACACAATCAGTGCAGGTATTATCAGATTATCCCGGGGGGACGGATGAGGGTAGAGCCATGTTACAGATTATTCATGATCTGGCGCCTGGAGCAGAGCTCTTTTATGCTACGGCCTTTGGAAGTGAGGCAGATTTTGCCCAGGCTATTTTAAATCTGAGAAATGCCGGATGTGATATTATCGTCGATGATGTTTCCTATTTGGGAGAGCCAGTCTTTCAGGATGGCATCATCGCCCAAGCCGTTAATACCGTGGTCGCAGGTGGGGCATTATATTTCTCCTCTGCGGGAAATTCAGGAAATCTGAATGATGGAACCTCAGGGGTATGGGAAGGGGATTTTGTCAGTGGGGGTGTGGTGGGATCGGGAGATATTCTTGATTTTGGAGGTCAGCCTTATAATACTATCGCCGCAGATCAAACCAATGCCACTCTTGTTCTCAAGTGGTCTGATGCATGGGGTACATCCGCAAATGATTATGACTTGATTGTTACGGATGCATCAGGCATTACAGTAATGGCTATGTCTAACAATGTTCAGGATGGAGATGATTTTCCTATCGAATTCATTATCGGAGATAGAACAGCTGGAGAGCGAATCTATATAGTAAAAAATACGGGCGCTGCAGACCGGGCCCTGCATCTAAACACGAATAGGGGACGGCTGGGGATCGGTACGGCCGGTCAGATATTTGGACATAATGCTGGTGCCAGTACTATTTCTGTCGCCGCTACTCCCGCTTCCTCTGTGGTGCCTATTGGTACCACACCAGGTCCATTTCCCGGACCATTCAATGCCGCCAATAAAGTGGAATCTTTTAGCTCAGACGGACCCCGGCGTATCTTTTTTGATCCGGGTGGCCTTGCCATAACTCCGGGTAATTTCTTATTTAATACTTTGGGGGGATCCCTTTTGCAAAAACCAGATTTAACGGCAGCTGATGGAGTAAGCACCACCTTTTTCGGTTCCAGTAATTATTTTTTTGGGACCTCAGCTGCGGCCCCGCATGCTGCCGCCATCGCCGGCTTAATTAAATCTAAACTCCCACTTTCTGATGCCTCGGAAATTCGTAACATCCTTTTCAATTCTACGATCGACATTGAGGCTCCCGGCATCGACCGAGATGCGGGAAGAGGTATTTTAATGGCTTCTGATGCAGTTAAATTCTTGGGTCTATCGCTGTTAAGTTCAAACATCACCGAGACTCTGAATCTTAATAATAATGGCAATGGTGTTTTGGATCCTGGAGAAAATGGATGGGTTGAGGTCTCATTTCAGAACAAATCGAGCAATTTGATTTCCAATATTACCGGCACCTTGCGGAGTCTCACACCAGGAGTAGAAGTTACGATTGGAAGTATCCATTTTCCAGATGCTCCATCCCAGGGATCTACCTCCAATACCGCTAATAAATTTAGCTTCGTAATAAATAAAACAAAAGTTCCCTGCGGTAGTGAAATTACTTTTGAAGTAACCATAAATGACAATAGCGTCTTGTCACCTCAAAAGTTTAATGTGTCTGGCAAAATAGGGAGGATTCAGCAATCTTTATCGGCACTATTTCCTTCTCAACCGGCAACCGGACCTGATTTTATTTCCGGAAGTGGTATTCAATATGGTCTTACGGATCCAGTCAATTATACTCCCAGTTGTGGGGTGCCCGTACCGCCATTGACTCTAGTATACCCAAGTAGTCAAATTCCGTTTCATGCCTATACATTTACCAATTCCAGTCCCAATGATCAATGTGTTACGGTACGAATGTCAAGCGTAGACTTTAATCTAACGGTATATAATGAATATGGATTGAATATATTTAATCCAACGCAAAATCAACTTGCTAACAATCAATGGGGTTTTGGCACATCCAATACGCAACCATTTACTGTAAACATAGAAGCAGGAAAGAATTTTACGGTGGTGGTCAAAGAAGATCATCCTAATGTGGTTAATGGCACTCCGTATACTCTGGATGTAGATCTTGGATATTGTGCCGATTATAGTTGTCCGGAAGCATTTCCCATTAGCATTTCTCCGCCATTTAATCAGATCTTCCACGGTACTGTTGGTCTGCCATTCGACCAAAGTTTCATCGCTCAAGGTGCTCAGTACGTTTATTCATATAGTGCAATACCCGATATGCCAGTCAATGGACTAACGCTTACCAGTAATGCTTATACTGCTAATTTGCAGGGAATCCCTACCGCGGCCACTAATGGTCTTACTTCCTTTTTTATTAAGGCGGAAGATGCACATGGCTGCGAAGCAGATGCCTTCAACCTGTATAATCTGCAAATAGACTCCTGTTTTTTCGATACCATTTATGTGCAGTTGGATTCATTTGGTTCGGTCTCCATAAGTGCTGCGGATATCTATCCGGGAGATATCAATAGCTCGTTCATTGGTCATACAGAAGTGATCCCATCGACATTATCATGTGCTAATATTGGCAGCAATCCGGTGATATTACGGATAACAGATTTACACGGTAACATATCAGAATGTTACGGAGCCGTGGTGGTGGAGGATAAATTGAGTCCGAAAATTTCCGGCCCTCCGGATGTTACTATCAATGCTGGTTCCGGTCTTTGCGGAGCCTATGTTGGTGATCCCAATATTATCTACGTTTATGGCGGATTTGATAATTGTAGCGGTTATGTTCAGGCATATCTTACCGAGGGTCTTGAAAATGGTTCCTTTTTTCCCGTTGGGACAACGGTGTGTAAGTATGAGGGGACTGATGCTTACGGAAATAAGGGTTTCTATTCGCGTACGGTAGTTGTTGTGAGTCCGGATACCGATTTAGATGGCACTGCCGATTGTGCCGATTTATGTCCTACGAGTGCTGATGTTTCTCTTGATTTTGATGGGGTTGATGATCAAGTTTTAGTACCACATCACAATAGCCAGAATTTAGTCGCCGCGGATTTTACCTTTGCAGCCTGGATTAACAGGTCCGGCGATCCCTACGAAACCATCTTATCCAAGGGTTCAGGTGGAGGGGGTACCAATTACATCTTTCAGATTCAGAATAACAAAATATCCCTGTATTTGAGTGATGCTTCCAATGCCCAGTGGACTTACAGCAGTGTTCAGGTGCCGGCAAATCAGTGGAACCATGTTGCAGTATCCTATAATGCCATATCTGATGCCATATCTTTCTATTTAAATGGTGAGCTTACGAATATCGTAGACGATACTCTGGATCAACACAACAATGTGGACGCTAATCCCCTTTATATTGGTCGACAAGGTTATTCCTGCAATTGTAATTTTTTTAATGGCCAATTGGATGATGTGAATATTTGGGACCGGGAATTATCGATATTTGAATTAAAGGCCATCATGTCTGCCCCTCTTTCCGGAAATGAAGATGGTTTGATCCTGGCATTCGATTTTAATGAAGCCCCGGCTTGCAACAATTCAAATAATGCTATACCAATTCTGGATAAAGGTCCAAATGGTTTAAATGGCACCATAACTAATTTTAATTTCAGTGGCTGTCTTTCCAATTGGTCGGAAGGCCGGAATCTTGATTCCGACCATGATGGCATGGGAGACGCCTGTGATGTAATATCTTTTTGCCCCCCTAATTTTGCTAATGCCAATGTTTTGACAGGAAATCAGAGCACGAGTAATGTCTTTGGGACCAATGGTTTGCTGCAATCCCAACAGGTGATTTTAAGTCCTGCTGAGGTGACTTACAGTTCACTGATTTCCTCTGAGCTGCTGCCAGGTTTTGAAGTGCAGCATGGCGCTCTACTCCAAGTTTTATTGGATGGCTGTAATCAATGATGATATCATAGCATGAATAGCGGTGAGGTCCCGGCTGAAAAATAATTCCAAAAAAAATACCTATATTTCTTTCTATTACTAATAATCAAATATTGAATATGTCTAAAAAGAAAGAAAAGAAAAAGGTCAATAAATCGGAAAAGAAGAAAAAGGGAGAAAAGAAGAAAAATGGAAAAAAGGGAGAAAAGAAGAAGAAAACAAAGAAGTCTTCAAAAAAGAAGAAATAAATAAAAATGGTCCTGATATTCGTCAGGACCATTTTTTTTTAAAATAGCTGGTGGTGCTCGAAAAGTTATTACTTAGACAGTTCAATTAATCTTCCAGATCCAGCGCTTCCTCAATTCGTTTCATGCAGTCCTCATAATGAAATCTGGTCATTCGATCGCTGCTTTTTTTGCTACTTTTTTTAAGCATGGTATACAAGTCATTCAAGGTACCCATGGCCAGGGACCGGATATCGGTAATTACCGGATTGACAGATGAAGTACTTCTATAAAAGGTGGAAATAGTGCCATTGGAGTCTTCACGTTCATTGAGCAGGCTGATCAGTTTTTGCAAATGAATTTTCTGCAAGTTTCGTCGGTATAAATTAGTAGCTGTGCTGGTATTCAATTCTGACCAGATTCCTTTTTGCATATCGGTGAAGAACTCTTCCAACCCATAAGCGGAAGGATTTACGGCCTTGGAGTCGATAAGACGTTGAAGTCGGTCACTGAGATATAAACTATTAATCGTGGATTCTTGAAGATCAGCGATCCTCTTTACCCCGTTTTCCGCCTTCAAACGATTGGTAATCGTATTGTCTGCCAGCCAGAGAGGAGGTTGAAACAGGTTCTTTTGCAAGAATGCAACTGCACTCTTCTGCATATCATAGGGTGCCGGTTCAAATATGGGCCCCTCTTGATCGTAGGTTTTTGGCGTGTCATAGATTCCTCCGATCCATTTGGTGACATGTCCGATGTATCGCCTGAATTGACTGAATACGTTATCGTAGACTTCTTCCGCTTTTGTATAGTCTTTAGCCTCTTCGGTGGTCCATTCGATCGCATGGGGGAGGATTCTTTTCAGGTTCTTAATGCCGTATTCAGAGGCGACCATAGAATTATCCCCAATGTCCTCCGATTGGGCTCTGGGATCAAACGTACTTCGTTCGGTGAGAAAATGAAGCGCCGGATTGGCTGCAGCTTTTTCTAAATACCATTGATTGAGAATGACCTGATCTTCTTTAGCATTGTCGGTGCCGTAGATGGGTTTGTAGTTCCATTCGATAGCCCAACGATCGTAAGCACCTACTCGCCCGATCAAGTCAGTGACACCGTCTTCCGGCTGGGCCACATAGTTAAAACGGGCATAATCCATGATGGAAGAAGTATGGCCATTTTCTTCCAACCATTTTTGATCCCGCAGTTTTTCAACCGGTGTAGCATGACTAGCACCAAAATTGTGACGTAGTCCCAGAGTATGGCCCACTTCATGAGCAGAGACAAATCGAATGAGTTGCCCCATAAGATTGTCTTCAAAAACGTTGGTTCTCGCTTTCGGATCTATCGCTCCGGTTTGAGTGGTGTACCAGTTTTTAACCAGCCGCATGACATCATGATACCAACCTATATGGCTTTCAATAATTTGGCCACTGCGTGGATCATGTACATTTGGGCCATTTGCGTTTTGAATATCGGAAGCGAAATAGCGAATGACGGAATACCGGGCATCTTCGAGACTCATGGTGGTGTCCCCAACAGGCCAATCTTTAGCCTGAATGGCATTCTTCCATCCTGCTTGCTCAAAAGCCTGCTGCCAATCTTCCACACCTTGTTTCAGATAGGGTCTCCATTGGTTTGGGGTCGCTGGATCGATGTAATAGACGATCGGTTTCTTGGGTTCGATGATCTCCCCATTCCGTTGTTTTTGAGCATCAGCTTCATTTTTGGGCTCCAGTAGCCAACGTACGGCAAATACCTCCTCCTCGCTGCGCTGCTGGTCATCATCATAGACGGTATAACTGTTGGCAAAAATACCAATTCGTTGATCAAAAAGTCTGGGCCGAACCGGAGTCTTTGGTAGCAAAATCATCGAGGTATTTAATTCGAAGGTCAAGGCACCAGCGGTAACTCCACCAACAAGGTCAACTGCCGGTGATCGGTTGGCTGTGCTCCGGCTGATCGATGGAGGGGTCACCGAATAAGTCTGTACTGTGCGAACTTCTATATTGATAGGATAGGAGCGTATACTCTCGATATAAGTCCGGTCCTTTTCCAATTTCTGAAGTTTATAGTATTGTTTGAAAAATGGATTAAAGGACAATGCCTGGGTGACATCTTCGAAAAAATTGGTCACATCGATCAAAACAGAAGTATCCCGTCGGGTGAGCTCAATGTCAAAGGAGGCTACGATCGGGTGTTGATTGGAGTTGATCACCGCCGTATGTATAGGTTGTGTGGTGTCAGCGCTTATGTTGACATAATTAACCACCCGCATAAAGATTTTTTTCTTTGGGCCTTTTTCAAAGCGTATTACCTGCCTGTTCGCTTGCTCGCCTCCATATCCGGCTCCGGTGGGAGTTTTAGCCACCCGGGTAATTGCCATAATATCCCGGCCAAAAATAGAGTCCGGTATCTCAAAAAAGTATTTGTCACCAGTAAGATGAACGGTGACCAACCCGATAGTTGTCTTCGTACTGTCTGTGACAAAATCTTTGTAAGTTTTTTTCTTGTCCTTGTCTTTTTTATCCTGTTTAGTGCTGTCACTATCCATCTCCGTTTTTGCCTTGTCTTCCTTTTGTGCAGACATTTTGAGCGGACTTATCAATAAAAGAATAAAGAGAAAATTGACCACTTTCATAATTTAAAATTTTTGCAAATAAACAAAAATGTTTTTGCAACCTGGTCCAGAGAGCGAGAGCGTTTGCTTGTCGATCGGTCACTAACTTAAGCGTGTCCGGATTCATTGTTTACATCAACCAGCCCCTGAAATATTGTATACACTCTGAAAAGTGAATTTTGGCTAAAAAACCGTTTATAACAAGTCATAAGGGCCTGATTGTCAGCCACTTTACCCTGTAAGGCCGGAACAAAAAGTGGCTAAAATGCAGTAGCAGGTAGCTTTTAAGAGTAGCCTCAAATATTAATGGGCTGATCTCAACGATTCGATCAGTAAATATGTGTCCGGACAGACCCGGTAAAAAATGTATCTTAACCCATCTATCGAAATATCCTTTTACTTATGAATCTTCATCATTTAGTAGTTGCATTCTTTGTCTTAATTTCCTTGCATATTTCAGTCAAGGCTCAAACGCTCCATCTTGAGAAAGATGGGCAAAAAGTCATGATCATATCTGGCGATCAGACCCTCGCGACTTATTGGTTTGATTCACTTCTTTCTAAACCGATACTTTACCCGGTGATGTCGCCATCCGGAATTCCGATTACCAGACAATTTCCCTTCGAAGATGTGGAGGGAGAAAGTCATGATCATCCACACCACACCGGAGTGTCCTTCACTTATGGGAGTGATCATGAAGTCAATGGTAACAGCTTTTGGGCAAATCCCCATGACAAAATACCGATCGGGGAAAAGCCGCGATTACCCCAGATAAGACACATAGCATTTGAAGATGCTGAGGCTACACCAGACAAAGTCAAAATGATATGTGATTTGCACTGGATTGGCGATGATGGAATTCCGGTATTATTGGAAAAAAGGATCATGGAGTTTGTCGTTGACAAGGACCAATATTATATCGATTTTTCCATAAAGTTAAGTCCCTTTGCCGCGACGGTTACTTTTGAAGATACCAAAGAGGGCATGTTTGCAATCAGGGTGGCAGATTGGCTTGCCGAGAATGCTAATGGCACTTTATATCAAAGTACAGGTAGGTATATAAATGCAGAAGGTGATCAATCGGAAGAGGGAATTTGGGGTAAACGTTCAGCATGGGTCAATTTACAGGGAGCATACGCAGGCAAAACTGTTGGACTTACCATCATGCACCATCCCAGCAGTTTGAATTTTCCAACCTACTGGCATGCCAGAGGTTATGGCTGTTTTGCGGCCAATCCCATCGGACAGAAGGCTTATCAGGAAGGGCGAAATTTGGAGCATCCGGAAGAACGTACGCTGACCTTACAAAAAGGAGAAGAAGCTTTGTTTAAATTTCGAATGTTGATCTATGAAGGTCCCAGGACAAAGTCACAACTCGATCAGGATTATGAAATCTACTCGAATTAACCTCGAGATCCGGCAATGTTTTTACCTAATTATCTCTTGAATGTAAATATTCCTTTACCATTCTCAATTCACTATAGTCGACTTCGAAAGGAATTTCAGATTT
>JAGQWV010000217.1 GCA_020437045.1 Saprospiraceae bacterium
CAGCAATCGCTATTTTTGCCTGCTGAATCTGATATCCTCCGTCCGGATTGTTAAAAAAATCATTAACCCTTGACATCCAGGTTTCAACCCGGACAAAATCAGGAAATACATAACCAATGGCAATGATACCGGCGAGTAGAAATATACCCAGCACTAATAAGATGGTTATATACTTCATATGAACTCTCCCAATAAACATCATAATCAAGGAGGTCGTAAAAAGAATCGCTGCCGTCGACAAATTAGCCGGAGCGATGAGACCGCAAACAATAAGTACCGGTACAATAATCGGCACGAATGCACTACCAAAATCCTTAATAAAATCCTGTTTGAATGCAATAGACCTGGCGAGATAAATAATGAGAGAAATCTCAGCAAAATCACTGGCCTGAATAGTGAGCCCAATTCCTGGTATACGTAACCACCGTCGGGCCTCATTGACCTCAGGAGCAAACAAAAGTGTACAAACTAAGAGGATAATGGAAACAACCAGCAACGCCGGAGCGATCAACGAATATCGCATATAGTACATCAGATGACATATATAGGTAAAACATAAGCCACCAACCAGAATAATAAAATGTTTAATCAAATAATATTCTGTGTTACCACCACGCTCTTTGTAGGCTAATGTTTCAGTACTACTATATATTGCAACCAGGGAAAATGCCGCCAACAAAGCCACAATAAGCCAAATGACCATATCGCCTTTTAGCTCATTGTATAATTTTCCTTTGATAGACAGCAAGCGGTTCATCTTTTTCTGAGTCGGTTTCTTAAAACTTCTGTTAGGGAGCAGGATGAGAGCCTTACGTCTCTCATCCCTGTTTATTCATTCGTCAATCTCGCACACACCTCCCTTAGTCGAAAAGCCCGTTTTTGGACAAAAAAAGTGTAGTTTTCTTCGTATTAAAAGCACTTATTTATTACTATCAACAAATATATATATTTTATTCAAAGATAGTATATTACAGATGTTTTTTTTAACTAATATAAGTTATTACCCATATGTATTACCTTATTTTTAAGGTAATAATGGTCAAAACCGCCAGAAGTATCCCGATAATCCAGAACCTGGTGACAATTTTTGCCTCGTGCATACCTCCTTTTTGATAGTGATGATGTAGTGGTGCCATGCGAAAAAGGCGGACACCTTCTCCATACTTTTTACGGGTATATTTGAAATAGAAGACTTGCAGTACGACCGAGAGGTTCTCCACGACAAAGATGCCGCAGAGGATAGGCAGGAGTAGTTCTTTTCTCAATAAGATAGCCATAGTTGCAATGATAGCACCGATAGTGAGGCTGCCGGTATCGCCCATGAATACCCGGGCGGGATAGGCATTATACCACAAGAACCCGATGCACCCTCCAATAAAACAAGCAGAAAAGATCACAAGCTCTTCAGAATATGGCAAATATAGAATTCCGAGATAATCGGCAAAAAGGTTGTGTCCGGACACATAGGCTAAAATCCCTAATGTGGCGCCGATAATGGCAGAAACCCCGGTGGCCAGGCCATCCAAACCATCCGTCAGGTTGGCCGCATTAGATACGGCGGTCACTACCAAAATCACGAAAGGTATAAATAATAACCAAACCCATTTCCGGGCATTGTCTCCCAGAAATGAAAGGATAGATGAGTAGTCCAGATTATTCCCTTTAAGAAATGGCACATTGGTTAGTGTCGTCTTCACATAAACCATTTCTTTGGTTTTTCCCCGAGATTCTGTTTGTACTGTTTCAATTACTTCACAATGACGCGCTTCAGCTTCCGCCCTATCCATACGGACTACGATACTATTGTTGTAAAGCATCACCACACCCACGATCAGACCTAAAATCACCTGACCCATGATTTTAAATCTCCCTTTTAGTCCTTGTTTATTCTTCAGAAATACTTTGATGTAGTCATCCGTACCACCAATGATTGCCATCCAAACCGTAACCACGATCATCAAGATGATGTAGATATTATCGAGCCGGGCTAATAGTATACAGGGTACCAGGGTAGCCAGAATAATAATCACCCCTCCCATAGTGGGCGTCCCTTGCTTTTGCAACTGACCTTCCAGACCTAAATCCCGCACAGTCTCTCCAACTTGCATTTTTTGCAGGAACTTTATAATTCTACCACCTAATAAAATCGAAATGATTAGAGAAAGTATGATAGCAATGCCGGCGCGAAAAGAAATGTACTGAAACAGGCCGGCACCGGGTAAATCATAGTGTTCCTCAAGAAATTTAAATAAGTGATACAGCATTTCGGGAAGAAATTTTCTCAGATCGAAATTATAAAAAAGAGTTGCAGTCTATTTGACTGCAAACTCTTTAACCTGCCTGA
>JAGQWV010000218.1 GCA_020437045.1 Saprospiraceae bacterium
CCCGGCATCTGGCGCCATGGCGACTGGGTGCGGATCACGCCCCGTGGCTCCCTCGTTATCCTGGGGCGCTCCGATGCGACCCTCAACCGGCAGGGTATCCGTATCGGTACGGCCGAGATCTACCGCGCCGTCGATAAGATCAAAGCGATAAAGGATAGCCTCATTGTGAACCTGGAGCTGAGCGGCGGGCGGCACTATATGCCCTTGTTCGTGCTGTTGAACGAAGGCCAGAAGCTAACCGATGCTGTCAAGGATCAGATCCGCCAGGTGCTGCGCAGCGAATACTCCCCCCGCCACGTGCCGGATGAGATCATCGAGGTTAAGGATATTCCCTATACGATTAGTGGAAAAAAACTGGAGGCGCCGGTGAAGAAAATACTGCTGGGTTATCCCATTGGCAAGGCCGCTAATCCGGATTCGATGCGCAACCCGGAGTCGCTTGATTTTTTTGTGGCGTTTGCCAAGGGGGTGGAGCGCTGATTTTCCCGCATTCTCACATTCTCACATTCCCGCATTCTCGCATTCATGCATTCACACATTTCTACCAGTCCGTAAACGCCGCATTGAAAATATCCTCCATCATCTGGTTGGAAATGGTGCTGATGGCGTCTTCTTCTACGCTGGACAAGTCCTGGGAGCTGGGGAAATCGTAGAAGAAGGAGAAGTTTTTCTTCCAGCGATTCTCTTCATCTTTGTTGTTGATAAACTCAATGGCGGTCGTGATAGTCAGGCGGTTGAGGGCGGTGGTTTCGCCTGGTTGAGGCGCTTCCGAGCTCACATCATAGCGCACGATGGCGCCTTTAAACTCGATGTCGGGGTTAACATCGTTCAATACGAGGCGGGATTCCGCACGGATCTTTTCCTTGAGGTCTTCCGTCAGGCGCTGGGACAGGGCGGGTTGAGCATTCAGGGCGTTATTGGCGAACTGATCTACGTAGTAGGTTTTGACCGTGTTGTAATCGATGCTGATACCCCGGAAGGAATAACAGCCGCTGAACAGAATTGAGGTTAAGAATAGAAGCGTGAAGAGTCTTTGCATGATGGCTTTTTTAATCTGTGTTTGGGTGTTTGAGTGTTTGAGTGTTCCGGTTGGGAGTGTCCAAATAACTGTGTCAAATCCTCCGCTATGATCAGGGGCACTCTGATTTTACTGGGGCTTCAGGGAACTCGAACTTTACCCGGCCTCTAGGGACGGGACACGAACTCCTGAACACTCCCCTGATAGCCCCTAAAACTTTACCCAGCTCACCGGGACGGAACTCACTCCCCAAACACCCAAACACTCGATTACTCCCTTTTAACGCCAAAGATAACAACGATTTCAGGAAAAATATTTGACGCCTTGCTTACAATATATTAGCTTTAGTTCTCTTATTAGCCAAATTCCGATTAACATCGCGTCGTTTTATACACCTCCCTATACACCCAATCACCACCCAACACTTTTTCCCCCCTCCATGGTATAGAAGAAAGGCAGGATTTGCCCTTAAAATTTATGCACAAAAACAATATTCAACTTCAAACAAAAACTTAGGTTTCCTATGAAATCACTTCACATTGTCTTAAGCATTTTAATTCTGCTCGGCATCGCTCCCTCCGTATTTGCCCAGCGGGATTGTGGTACGATGCAGTACCTGGAGTATGAACAGCAACTGGACCCGCAGCGGCTGGAGAGATTGGAAATGATCGAAAAGCATACCCGGGAGTTCCTCAACAACCCAAACCGGGACGTGACTGGTGTAATTACCATACCGGTCGTCGTCCATGTCGTGTGGAACACTTCTACGGAGAACCTCAGCGATGCGCAAATACAGACGCAGATCGATGTTCTCAATGAAGATTTTCGCCGCCTCAACGCGGACGCATCCAATACCCCTTCTGTTTTTTTGGGCGTAGCAGCGGATACGGAAATTGAGTTTTGCCTGGCTACAGTTGACCCCAATGGCAACGCTACAAATGGCATTACCCGTACGCAAACCAGCTCGACCTCTTTCTCTACGAATAACAATGTAAAGTTTAACGCCACTGGCGGGCATGATGCCTGGCCATCGGGGCAGTATCTCAATATATGGGTGTGCGACCTATCGGGCGGACTGTTAGGGTACGCCCAGTTTCCCGGCGGTAATTCCGCAACCGATGGGGTTGTTTGCGATTATCTGTACTTTGGCACGATCGGGACTGCCACTCCGCCCTATCACCTTGGCCGCACCGCTACGCATGAGGTTGGGCACTGGCTGAACCTGCGCCACATCTGGGGAGACGGCGGCTGCAGCGTCGACGATTTAGTCAGTGATACGCCGCTGGCCGGCTCCGCTAATTTTACCGGCGCTCCCTGCACTTTCCCCGGCCCCAATACCTGTAACACCGGCGCCGGCGACCTGCCGGATATGTTCCAGAACTATATGGATTATTCGGATGATGCATGTATGAACCTGTACACTTCCGGACAAACCGATCGCATGCGCGCCTTATTTGAGCCCGGTGGATTCCGTGCCAGTCTGCTCACTTCCAATGGATGTGGAAACGTCGTTACTCCCACCTGCGACGACGGCATCCAAAACGGAGATGAAACCGGAGTGGACTGTGGAGGCTCCAACTGCGCACCTTGTGTATGCAATGGAACTGAAGTAACCGTAAGTATTACGCTGGACAATTATCCTGAAGAAACCAGCTGGGCCATAAAAAGCGGAAGCACTACCGTGGCCAGCGGTGGCACCTACGGCTCTCAGCCGGATGGGTCAACTGTGAATACCACGATTTGTCTGCCCGACGGTTGTTATGACTTTGTAATCTATGACTCCTACGGCGATGGTATTTGCTGTAGCTATGGGTCAGGATCATATACTGTATCAGGAGGAGGCAACACACTCGCTTCCGGCGGTTCGTTTGGCGCTTCGGAGACAACCAATTTCTGTGTAGGCGGAAGCAGCGGACCTACCTGCAATGACGGCATCCAAAACGGCGATGAGACCGGTGTAGATTGTGGAGGGACAAATTGTCCATCATGTGAGGTTTCGGAATGGGAGTTCACCAACAACAGTAATACCATAAATGACCCAATATATCGGTTTGGCTCTGTGGCTATTGGCAAGGAGGACCCAGGGCCATATAAATTAGCAGTGAATGGAACAATAATTGGAAAAGAGTTGGAAGTTAGGCCTGAAGGATGGTCAGACTATGTTTTTAATCCAGACTATAATCTAATGCCTCTCGCAGAATTAAGATTATATATTGATAATCATGGCAAGTTGCCAAATATTCCATCTGCTACTGAAGTTCAATGGGAGGGAATCGCTATTGGTGAAATGAATAAAAAATTACTAGCGAAGATTGAAGAATTAACGCTCTACATATTGGAGCAGGATATAAAAATTGCTGAACTCACTAAAAAGCTTGAGAAAGTACAAGAATAAGTAGAATGCTTCGAGGCAAATTAAGTCCTTTAACAAACTAGTTTAAGTAACCTAGATTAAAAAGGTCCCAAAACGCTCAAAATGACAGGTATAACCATTAGGATTTTTCACAAGATAGTCCTGGTGATATGCTTCTGCCGGCCAGAATTTAGTAAATGGCTCCAGCGTAGTGACCACTTTACCTGACCATCTTCCTGATGCATCGACGATATCGATAACTTCCTTTGCAATTTGTTTTTCTTCTTCATTTTGAAAAAAAATAGCCGAGCGGTAACTAGAACCGATATCATTGCCCTGACGATCGACTGTGGTTGGATCATGGACCCGAAAGAAATAATCCAGCAAATCTTTGAAGGTGGTCTCACCCGGATCATAGGTCAGTTCAATGCCTTCAGCATGGCCGGGATGATCTCTATATGTGGGATTTTCGTTAACTCCCCCCAGATAACCGACCTCCGTATCTTTGACCCCGGGACGTAACCGGAATAGATCTTCCATACCCCAGAAACATCCTCCGGCAAAATAAGCTTTGTGTACATTACTCATTTCCTTACCTTTTTTTTGTCATGCGTCGATCACTTCTCTTAACAATCTATCTCTGCAAAGGTTTCCTAAAATAGAATGCCGCCAAAATCCAGCAGTGAACTATAATCAAGTCAATCAGATAATTAGATAACTGCTTGAGTTTATAAATCTAAATATTTATGCCGATAAATATCGATCATTAAAATCACCCGCGTGCCCTGAATTTCTCCATTTTCTAAAATTTCGTTCATCTTCAAGCTGCTGTTTGATTCCCGATTGATTAACTGTAGTCTTTTGCGGGTGATCGTAATACCCACTGATTTATGACTGGAGGCCTGATAATTCGATTTTCCCAACCCCGGACCATTGTCTTCAATGGTAACCTGCATAATTTCATCTACCATTTCATATTTCAAATAAATACGGCCTTGCCGGTCTGACCGGGACAATCCATGAATAACCGCATTTTCCACAAAAGGAAGCACCAACATGGGTTCTATATAAATCCGCTCCGGATCAACACCCGGTGTCACTTTAATTTCATAATCAAATTCCGGCGAAAATCGCATCTTTTCCAGATTTAAATAATTTTCGATAAATGCAATATCCTGAGCCAGGCTTATTTCCCGGTCAATTGAGGCATTTAAACAGCCGCGGATTAGATGAGAGAAATTAAGCAGATACGAATTGGCTTCTTCCCGCTTACCAGCATTTACATAACCTTGTATAGAGTTAAGACAATTAAAAATAAAATGGGGATTCATCTGCGCTTGCAAAGCAGATTTTTTCAATTCGTCCATTTCCCGTTTAACGCTAATTTTTTCTTCTTTCCTTTTGATCCACCAGGTCAATAAAAAATAGATCAACAGTATCCCCACAAAAAGCGACGTCGCAAAAAACCACCACCGCCCATACCAGGGCTTATCTACCACAAAACCATAGCAAGTGCTCTGACTCCACATGCCGTCTTTATTCTGCGATTGCACTTCAAATTGATAAGAACCAGGCGCCAACCTGGCAAAATTAATAGCGTGATTTTTTGTATTTATCCATTCATCACCGCTAGCCAGCCTGTAACGGTAATTGATGTTACCAAATTGCTGATAATCAACCGTCAGAAAATCAAAGGTTAGATTGTTCTGTTCGTGTTTAAACAGATGTGCGTTCCCTGATGACTCTTCCCCATTTACCCAAATCTTCTGAATCCTTGGTGTATAGGAAGTACTGTCAAAAGGGGGATCTGTCCACTTTACCAATCCACCGCCGGTGCAGAGCCAGGGTTGCCCCATATAACTCTTAATTTGATAAATTTCATTGGAGGGCAAGCCGTTATCAATTGTGAAGGTTCGCACCTTAGGAGTATGGTTTGAATCCAGGGTAATTTTACTTAAGCCATTGAGGGTGGCAATCCAGGCAATATTATTTTCATCCACATGTACATCTTCAATCATATTAGATGCAAGACCCGAAGTAGTATTTAATGTAAGTATGGTATCAGGATACCAGATAACTACTCCATAACCTTTGGTTCCCAAGATCAGATGTTTTCGGTCAAAGGCGTCGATATCTTCGATCCTTGAATGAAATGCCATATGGTCCACTTCAACGGATTGCAGTCGATTATCCACCCATTCCGATAGTCCTGAATTACTACCCGTCCAAATCCGTCCATCTACATCCGCATAAATCGAATAAATACGAGTAGGAGCAATATAATCCGAAGAATTGATAATAATGCTCGGATCATCAAGGTCTATTTTGTAGAAACCCCAACCCTTTATTAACCATAAATCATGATCATTAATATCATAATGATATTTTTTTGCGGCAATCGAAATGATCCGATTGTCAGATCTGAGCGTGGTCACAATTTGATTTCCCTGGTAAAACTCATTGTCCGACCATAAGATCCCTCTTTCTCTATCATAAAAAAGATCAAAAATTCGACTGGTGCCTTCCGCCCATGTATGAGGTATATATTGACTATAATCCTGGTTAACTTGAAAAAGTGCCACACTACCATCAGCACATCCTATGTAAATTTCGGATTCTGATTTTATACTTAACGAAGTGACGATATGATTGGATCCGTCCTCCTCAAAGTTATAGGTTTGCATAGATGGATTAGTACAATAAAATACTCCTGCATCGTGACTGGACACCCATATACCACCAGATAAATCCGCATAGATCGCCGTAATCGTTTGATTGGCTAAAAAAACATTATACTCTTCATCGACAATACTTTTCAAACCCTTGTAATACCGAAGACCATTATTATGAGATAACCCAAGCCAATAACCCCCATCTAAATCCGGTAGAACCGCATTAATCTGACTACCTATATGAGACTTCCACCGTATGGAATTGTCTGCAATCAAATAGAGAAAGCCCTTTAGACTAAGAATAAATTCGTTCTCCGCAACTTGAAAGATCTTATACCCCGTAGTGACCCTTTCTTCCAAAGGGATAGTGACAACCAGGGAATCTATTCCTTTGTATAATTCCAAAACAATCTCTTCGTCAGAGGCTATTCTTCGTTCATGGCTCCAATTATGAAAAGTAGCAGTTGCAAAATTTTCATCCTGATAAATAGCAATAGCATTTCTTCGGCTACCATGATGTATGGTAGAAATCCCATCGGAACTAATCTTAAGCACTCCAAATCCCACTAAATTAAAATATCGATTACCCTGGTCATCACTACCAACAAAGAATGCATCCACATAAGAAGTCCGGTAATGATCAAGCACTTGATTGTACTTACTCGGGACGATAGTTTTCCCATCATACAGATAGGTGCTCCCATCTAAAGCAGTAAACCACAATTTGCCATTTTCATCCTCTCTAATTCCAATAATCATGTTGTTAACTAAACCATTCGTCGCATCATATAAAACGAAATTATATCCATCAAAGCGAGCCACTCCATTATCAGTACCAAACCACATAAAACCCTCCAGGTCCTGATAAATACAATGAACTTCGGGACTAGGTAAACCGTCGATCGTAGAATAGTTACGAAAGTAGGATGAAGCTTGCTGGGCATTAAGCCAGGTAGATAAAAGTACAAGGACCACTGTAGCTTTATTCATATCTCAGTGCTGAATCTTGCAGTCATAATATTAACAATTTGACCTGGAGCTCGAATTATATTCCAGACCAAAATATACACTTCTCGTACAAACTATTAAATCAATTTACCAAATGATGCAAAAGACCGACTTTAAGAATCACCCTGGTACCCACTATTGCTTCTCCCTGCATGATTTCTTCTATTCTAAGTGCATTATCCAGCTCATGATTAATGAGTTGCAGTCGTTTTCTAGTGATCGTAATGCCAACCGACTTATGACTGGATGCCTGATAATTCGACTTTCCTAGTCCTGGTCCATTGTCTTCAATGGTAACCTGCATTATTTCATTTACCATTTCATATTTCAAATAAATACGGCCTTGCCGGTCTGAACGGGACAATCCATGAATAACCGCATTTTCCACAAAGGGAAGCACCAACATGGGTTCTATATAAATCCGTTCCGGATCAATCCCAGATGTCACCTTAATTTCATAATCAAATTCCGGTGAAAAACGCATCTTCTCCAGATTTAGATAATTTTCAATAAATGAAATATCCTGAGCCAGGGTTATTTTCCGGTCAATAGAGGCATTTAAACAGCCGCGGATTAAATGTGAAAAATTGAGCAGATACGAGTTTGCTTCTTCCCGCTTACCAGCATTGACATAACCTTGTATAGAGTTCAGACAATTAAAAATAAAATGGGGATTCATCTGCGCTTGTAGAGCAGATTTCTTCAGCTCATCCATTTCCCGTTTTAAGCTAATTTTTTCTTCTTTTCTTTTGATCCACCAGGTCAATAAAAAATAGATCAACAGTATCCCGACTAAAAGCGACGTCACAAAAAACCACCAACGGCCATACCAGGGCTTATTTACTACAAAACCATAGCAAGTGCTCTGACTCCACACGCCGTCCTTATTCTGCGATTGTACTTCAAATTGATAAGAACCAGGTGCCAATCGGGCAAAATTAATGGAGTGGTTTTTTGTATTTGTCCAATCCTCTTCTCCAGATAAGCGGTACCGGTAATTGATGTTGCCAAATTGCTGATAATCGATGGTGAGAAAGTCGAAGGTAAGATTGTTATGTTGATGGTCAAACTGATCTACGTTCCCAAATGACTCTTCCCCATTTATCCATAACTTTTGAATGCTTGGGGAATTTGAAGTGCTATCAAATGGGGTATCAATCCATTTAACCAGTCCGCCCCCGGTACATAACCAGGGTTGCCCCCTAAAACTCTTAATCTGATAAATCTCATTGGAAGGTAATCCGTTATCAATACTAAAGGTTCGCACCCGGGGCATATCATCTGAATTCATGGTGATCTTACTCAAGCCATTTAGTGTAGCAATCCAGGCAATATTATTTTCATCCACATGTACATCTTCAATCATGTCAGATGCGAGACCGTTGGAACTATTCACTTCAAAGACCTTTTGATCCTTCCATATTATAACACCATACCCTTTCGTCCCAAAAATCAAATCTTCCCCTTCAAATGCATCGATATCTTCAATACGATGAGAAAACGCCGGGTGTTCATTTTTCACAGGAATCAATACCGGATCAACCCACTCAGCCAATCCATTATTTCCTCCAGTCCAAATTCGTCCGTTAGCATCAACATAAATGGCAAAGAACCGATCTTTAAGGGTGAAGTTCCTAGCTTCGGGATAGATAAATGCATCACTCGGTCGCAGAGAACAAAAACCCTGGCCCTTAATTACCCAAAGCAATTGAGTTTGCATGTCATAATAGTATTTTTTTCCATAAAACCGACGATGTCCATGCCGATCATAAATCCAGCGATTGATTTTTCCCTGCAACAATCGCTCTTCGTCCGTCCAAATCTGACTACTCACCGGGTCATAAAATATATCGTGAATGAGCGAGCTCACTCCAACATCCGTAAAAGGTAAGTCCTCAACATTGTTGGATGGAAGGCTTAAAAGTGTTACCCGGCCATCTTTGGAACCAACTATGATTTCTAAATCAGATTTAAATGCCACCGCCGACACAGCATCTTCGTTAAATCCCAATTTTTCAAATACTTTCAACTGCTGGTTCGCAGAATAAAAAACCCCCGATTCCAAAGTGCCGATCCATAGTCCACCATCCAAATCAAATTTAATGCTGGTAACCGTTTTTCCTAACAGAAATTGCTCATAAGTATTATTTTCAAAATCAGAGTGCGAAGCATAATATCTTAACCCACGAGAATTTGACATTCCCACCCAAATTCCCTTTTTGTGATCAAGTGCTAATGCATAGAGTTGAAGGGGTTCCTCTCGTACAAAGGTTGGCTGGCAATCTCGAATGAAATGCATTTTACCTAAATAACCAAAAACCGAATTTGAACTATCAATCCGAAAGGCATACACTTGAGATGTTCGTCGGGATTTTTCTTCAACAGTAAATATTGTTTTGGATTGGTTATCAGAATTTAATATTTCCACGATCGTTGAATCCTGATCCCCTGAATAAGCCTCAAAATTAAGGCAATCACATTTTGCAATGGCAGTGAATGTCTTGTCTTTATACAAAAGAAAGGAGTAAGGTTCACTACAGGAAATTAATTCAGAATTTCCTGTTGAATCAACTGCAAGAATTCCACATCTCTTCAGAAGAAAAGTGAGGGTCAGATCCTCTTCCACTCGACAAAGTTGTGCATCAATAAAATCCCCACGATACTCCGTCAGAACAGAATTAAATTTATAAGGTATTATTTGATTATTCATAAAGATATATACCTCACCATTCATGGCACTAAACCATAGTCTCCCCGTCTCATCCTCAAGAATATTGACGATTACATTATATCCCAATCCATTTTTTATGGTAAATGATTGAAATTCATACCCATCAAATCGAGCAACTCCATTATCCGTTCCAAACCATAAATATCCATCTCGATCCTGATGAATACAATGAACCTCCGGACTGGGTAAACCTTGTTCTGTAGAATAATTCTTAAAATAGATGGCTGAGTGTTGAGCAAGCAAATAATTGCAGCTGAAAATCAGAATCCAAAAAAGATGTATCAACTTACCTGTTGACACTCTCTTCGACACACGCTCTCTCAGAATTCCTGAATTCATTTCTCAAAATTATTACAATAATGATCAGCCTTCGAGTGATATTCAAAACCATCGTACATCCATGAACATACCCTATTTGACAAATATCGGCCCCTGGATTCCGGACCTTAATATAGTTTTTTACAGAAAATTCAGATCAACTGGTAATCGATAAAAATGAACAATGTGCCGTCTACGACCGGCAAACCGTTATCTTTGGCAGCGAATCAAAGCCATTGATCCAGAGATATGGAGTACTATCATCATCCTTCTGCCGTCATTGACCCCGGCGCCCAAATAGGTAAGGACAGTAAAGTCTGGCATTTTTGCCATATTATGTCCGCTGTAGAGATCGGAACCGGCTGCAATATTGGGCAGAATGTCTTTATAGCCAATGGAGTAACGTTGGGCAACAATGTCAAGGTCCAGAACAATGTCTCTATTTACACCGGCGTCACTTGCGAAGATGATGTGTTCCTCGGGCCTTCCATGGTATTTACCAATGTTTTGAATCCCCGAAGTGCGGTGAACCGTCGTGGTCAGTACCTGGAGACGATTGTTCGGAAAGGGGCTACGATTGGAGCCAATGCGACCATCGTCTGTGGTCATGCAATCGGGAAATATGCCTTTATTGGGGCCGGTGCAGTGATCACCAAAGATGTGCCCGATTACGCCCTGTTCGTTGGCAATCCCGGGCTTCAGATCGGCTGGATGAGCAGGTACGGACATCGACTGCAATTTGATGCATCGGGTCAGGCAGTATGTCCGGAAAGCGGTGAGGTCTTCATGCTTCGCGATGAAGTCGTAACCCTGATTCATGAGACCTGAGTTAGTCCCAGTCCAATTCAGACTGCCCGAAGAGGTTATACCGGTTCTGAAACATACCCTTGATTTACTAAAGCAGCATTACGCCGTACATTTTGTTGAGGCAGGAACGGATGGATTGATTATTTCTGACGCCACAGATGCCGATATTCGTATTTCAGAAGATTTTATCCGGGCCTGGATTACCCGAGATTTTCACCACCAAAACCTAATGACGGAAGAACCTTTAATCCATTGTGAGGACGGTATTCCAGACCATTTGGGTACATGTGCTTACATGGTCAATTTTCTCCAGGAATATGTGGATGATGCCGATTGTTTTGATGAGCTGGATCGGTTCAGATTTGTGAAGAGTTATCAATATCGATTCGATTGTGCAACCGACAATCTGGTATTACAATATCTGGTAACCCTGGTGGATCAATGTCCAAAACTGAATACGCTGCGCCGCAAAATCGTTCCCAATCAGATTTGGCCCAGTCACGATATTGATCAACTTTTCCATACCGGATGGCCAATATTGAAAACCGCCATCAAAAATGGAAGGTTTTCGGAGATAAGGCAGGCACTAGTTAGTTTTTCCACCGATCCGGATCGGCCTATTTTTGAAAATATCATCAACATTAATCGCCGGTATGCCACCAATGCGACCTTTTTCTGGCTTGCCAGTCAAAAAATTTATCACAACAAGCACCATTCAACCATTGCCAACGCAAACTACGATATCCGGGCACCCAAGATCCGGTCATTGATGGAAGAAATCCGAACAAATAATTTTGAATTGGGCGTACATCAGTCGCTGGGTTGTGAAGACCTCGGCCAGGAAAGAGACCTCATTGGAGATTTTGTGTCGATAAACCGGAATCATTACCTGGCCGGCAAACTCCCGCAGCTATGGCATCAGTTGGAAAAAACAGGAATTTCCGGGGATGCGACGGCAGGATTTTCAGAAGTTATTGGCTTTCGAAACTCATACGGCATACCAATACAACCATTTGACCCCTTGCGAAATCATGCATATTCGGTGATGGAATACCCATTACACATTATGGATGCCACTTTAATGAAAAAATATCCGGATCCCGCTGATGCATTTAAAGAAATCGATCTGTTTCTGAAAAAAAACAAAACCGATTGTCAGCTTTCCATTTTGTGGCACAACAATTATTTCACCGATATAAAGTATCCTGGCTGGGGAAAACTCTACGAAGAAGTTTTACGGAAATGTTTCATTGGATATGGCAACCAGGCATAAAAAATAGGATTTCTGGGATAAAAGTCAGCAGAGGCAAGTAGACGTTATGGACAGTCCGTCAGTTGCTCAAAAACGGGAGTTCCCGTATCAGAGACCGTCATTCGGAAACAGGTACCATTAGGTGATTTCATAATAACTCCGGAGGACACGTCCGACAAATAAATATCTCCATTGGCCACTTGCAGGCGGGCTACCGGGTCAGGAGTGCCAATACCCAGGTGGCCGTCTGCATCCAACAGCATGCGCAAATTTTCCGGTTGCGCTCCCAGGGTATAAAAACGAATATGCGCATTACCTTCTAGTGCCGCCAGATTAATGCCATTACCCAGCCCAACCCCGGAGCTCCCACTCCAGATGGAAAGATATCCCTTCCAGTCCGGAATCGCTGTATAATCCAGATTGGATTGGGTGATAGAACCCTGTGCATAAACGGATCCACTTCCGGCTCTGAAGTCCATACCGGTATAGCCCTTATATCCATTACTTAGGTTATGAAAGACACTTAGCACCCGTTCCACACCATCTGAAACATCCCTTTCTATCTGCAGATGGCTCTGCGCATGAATAGAAACAGATATCAGAAAAAAAAGGGTTATATTGAAAAAACTCTTCATGATAGAAATTCTTTATAATTCTGAAAGAAATGAAGACAAGAGAAAATGAAATTCAATCGCATCAATTTTTTGACTAAGATTCATTTTACAATATTAATCTTCGTAACAAATACCATGCCTCTGATAAAATGTTAAAGTAACACCAAAATACTAAGCACCCCCTGATACTTATTTGATACAAATCAACCTGCCAAAGGTTCATAGAAAGTCAAATTTATCAGAATTCAATACTTTGGCATAATAATTACTAACTTGAGAAATAAATCATCAACTATGCCACACTTTCTAAAATCATAATTCTATGAAATTGTTCTTTTTTACTTTAATCTTAGGACTATGCTTTCAATTGAATGCGCAGGATATTGATCTCCATGTTGAAGGTCTTGCCAGGATCGGATCAGGTACGGCAACATCAAATGATGCCAAATTTGATGTTGTGGGCAACAACGGTAGCCAAATTGTTGATGGCATTGAAATGCAATCGATCGTAAAGTTTTACAATCAATATGAAAATGGAGGAGGATTCCGATTTCTGGTCGATTCCATCACGAAAACCGCTTGTTTTTTGAATGGGAGAAATGATGCAGATTTAATATTTGCCATGCGGTCTGGGTTGATGAATAAAGAGATCGTACGATATAAACCTAACGGCAACATTGGCATTGGAACCTCTGAGCCAAAACGCAAACTCCATATTAATGACGCACTGAGATTAGAACCGCAGCATTCCGAACCCGAATCACCTCAGGAAGGAGATATCTATATGAATGCAAATACCCATAAACTGATGGTTTTTGATGGAACAGTCTGGCAGGCTTGTTGGTAATGAAAGGTGCTAAGGATAGCTCCACTCAACGCAGAATTTTGACTTTCCGTCGTACTAGATTTGCGCCACGGTAACTGGTTAAATAGTAGCCGATATTTCTCCAATTGAAAGTGGCTCTTCGAAAAAAATAACGAGCCAATCGCATATTATCTACCATGTAGTAATATCGGGCCCGGGTACCATTTATTTTACGTCTGGCTATGGTCACCTCTTTCGGATATTCCTTCTGATAATTCTCTAAAAAAAATAGTGAATAGTAGTAGTCAATCCGGCGGTATTGTTCATTAAGTGACAAATTCCGCTTGGACAAGTACCGGATGTAGAGACTTTGACAAACTTCAATGGAAGATTGTTGATGAAACAGCCGCAAAATCCAGTCGTAATCAATCATGCCAAAATGCTCTTCAAATAAGATGTTCTTCAGTCTATTTGTGTAGATGATACTACCGAGATACGTATTTTGGGCCTGCAGGCTCTTCTTTAGCTTGGCCAGAAAAGTTTCATTAACTTCGTAATTAATATACTTTCTATCCAGATCACCGACTACATCATATGTACTCCCTGTATCGGTATTAACCGCGGTATAACCCGAAGTAACAATATCCGCCTGATCGAGATAAGGCAGCACTTTCAGGATACGATCCTCCTTCCATTCATCATCATGATCCACAATACAGATAAAATCACCGGTTGCTTTCTCAAGACCAAGGTTCCTGCCCCGGTTTGGACCTCCTGAATTCTTATCAGTGCTGATACGGATCAGATCATAAGTCTCCAACCTTTCCCAGGTACCGTCCAGGGAACAATCATCTACAGCGATGAGTTCCAATTTAAAATCAACACCCAGACCTTTCTGATTGTGGATCGATTGTACAATGCGATCTATATACAATATAGAATTGTAGGTGGTTAAAATCACAGAAATCTTTCTCATTGGCATTGGGGTTCAACCCTCCGAAATGAACCTTAGCAAAGGTAACTCAATAATGAAAATCTTAATGAGAAAAGTCAGCATCAGAATCAATGAAGTACCTAAACCCTGGAGCTAACTCAAACCCTAAAGGCAAGGAAATATTACAAGAACCTAAACCCCTAGTGCAGCATTTCCGCAGTAAC
>JAGQWV010000219.1 GCA_020437045.1 Saprospiraceae bacterium
AGAGGATAACAAGATTCCACAACACCGGAAAACCGGTAAACTGACCTTTTTGACTGACCATTCCTTTTTTTCCGTAGTAGAAAGCAGATATAAGAATGATGTATGAAGCTAATGGCAGTCGAAAATCTTCTGTCACCAGGTTTGACCGGAAGACAAAATAGGCTGGAACAAAGGCATAGGTAATAAAGTCCGTTACATAGTCAATATTTTTCCCGTCAATGTTGGGAAGGACCTCTCTCGCATTAATTTTGCGAGCGAGAATGCCATCGGTACCGTCGACAAAAAAACAGACCATCAGCCACATCATAGCAGTGGCAAAAGCTCCATCCGAGATCGCAATGAGTGACAAGAGGGCAAAAACACCTCCACTGGCGGTATACAAATGAACCAACCATGCCAAGACTTTTTTCAAATCAAGTTGATTTTTCGTGACCTCCAAATTAGGCTATTTTTTTAATTAAGTAAGAAAAGTCACTCGCTAGCCTGCAAATGAAGGGATTAGTCAGTTAAGATTTGCTACATTTCATATTTGGAAATCCAGGCCTCTTTATGCGCAGAAGTTTCTTTTCAAATCCAATGTTTGCCAGTTTGGCATTACTCGCAGGATTATTACTCGTAGGTATCGGGACAGAATTATTAAACAGGGGTGAGGTTTTCTGGCCGGGATATCTGGCAATGATGTTTTTTTACATACTGGTTTTTTATATTGCCTTAAGATTTTCGGCAGGGGATAAAGACCATCTTCTTGCCGGACGTAATATGCCGTTGTGGTTGGGGGTTTTTACCATGAGTGCTACCTGGATAGGAGGTGGCTTTATTAATGGTTCGGCAGAATATACTTTTAGTGAGGGTATTCTGTGGGTGCAGGCTCCCTGGGGATATGCATTGAGTCTGGTCATTGGCGGTTTGATTTTTGCCCGGCCGATGCGATCCAGAAACTACACGACGATGTTAGATCCTCTGGAGGAACGCTTTGGCCGCAGATCGAATCTTTTGTTTTTCATTCCTGCTCTTCTTGGTGATATCTTTTGGACTTCGGCTATCCTGGTAGCACTGGGCACAACGTTTGGTACGATCCTGGGGCTGGATTTGTCTACATCGATTATCCTCTCCGGTCTGATTGTCATCTTGTATACGGCCTGGGGAGGTCTTTGGTCGGTGGCTGTGACCGATGTGATCCAGTTGTTGATCTTGTTTGCCGGTTTATTGCTGGTGGTACATCTTGCGTTGGGAGGATGGGAAAATTTTACGGTGGTACTTCAGAAGTACAAAGCCAAGTTTGGTGACCGGTCATTACCCTGGCCCAGCAGAGGAGTTCTAGGGGCTAGTAAAGCGATCTGGTGGGATAGTGCATTGCTCCTAATATTTGGAGGCATTCCCTGGCAAGTGTATTTTCAAAGGGTATTGGCTTCAAAGGATGCCCGTGTAGCGGTGAGGCTTTCCCTGATTGCCGGTATTGTCTGTTTTCTGGCGGCACTTCCTCCTGTTTTTATCGGTATGATTGCAGCCACTACTGATTTTACGGCGATGAATTTACCTCCCCTGGAAGATGCCTCATTTACTTTGCCTTATGTCATTAAATATTTAACGAATCCGGTCGTGGCTACCATCGGCTTGGGAGCGATAGCCGCTGCGGTGATGTCTTCAGCAGACTCTTCCATATTGTCTTCCTCTTCGGTGATCGTATGGAATGTGCTACCGGCAAAGCGCAGGACAGAAAAAAGCTACCCAAAACAAATCCGTAGGGTGATATGGATTGTAGGAATATGTACCATTTGTGTCGCTCTGCAAGTCGGCAGTATTTATGAATTATGGTTTTTATGCAGTGATTTGATTTACTGCCTGTTATTTCCGCTGTTGGTCACGGCACTCTTTGACTCGAAGGCTAACTATATTGGCGCTTATGCCGGATTTACGGTTGCATTACTTCTACGACTTGGAGGAGGAGAACCCTTTCTGGGAATACCATCGTGGTTGCCCTATCCCGTATCTGAAGGAGTAATAACGATTCCTTTTAAAACTATGGCAATGTTGGCGGGATTGACGACAATCATAGTCGTCTCCCGTATATTCCCTATAAAGAATACTATCTAGTGGAATAATAATGAGAGAATCGCGAACGGGATTTATAAGCCTTTCTTTAAATAGATCTCAATGACGCCGTTTCCTCCACGAGAACCATACTGGGTAGCTTCTGAGCCTTTGAGTACGCGGATACGATCTACATCAGTCACTTGCACCATATTCGCAACGTCGTCGTAGCTGGTGCCAACCGCGAGCCCGTCAACAACATATAGCGGTTGATGACTGGTCAGGAAAGTACCTTTACTACGAATAGTGATATCGTAGCTTCCACCCACTTTCTTCACTTGAACACCTGGCTGTTTAGAAATGATATCGATCAATTCACGATAGACGGGTTCAGACTTTTCCATTTTATTGGCAGTGGTAGCTTTGTTCGTGGTGCTACAGTTTGTCAGGCTAAATAATGAAGCGCATAGTAGGAAGAAGGTAATGGTGAATTGTTTCATGGCAGTTTTTGCCAAGAAAATACGGTATTTTTGCAATAGATGAGTTAATTTAACTCTACACGTGATTGTTTGCTAAGGACAAGCATGCAAATTCGGTGATAAAAGCCATGCTTTGATGTTTGTATATAAGAAGACATATTATATCTTTGCCTACCTTTTTATGGTCAGCCAAGGTGAGGTGGGTGAGTGGCTGAAAC
>JAGQWV010000220.1 GCA_020437045.1 Saprospiraceae bacterium
CTAGCTTATTTTTCGCCAGATCGAAGAAACGAAACCGCGTGTAGCCCGTGCTACACAAGGCTTTCGGTGATGAAGAGATTGTGAAAAAGAAGCCGATCCATAGTATCAGATATTTTGGAAATACTGCACTAGTGCAAATCCAAAAGGTACCATTACTCTGGCTCACAGCGCAACATCCAGATGAGAAATGAAAAATCACATTGACCCTTACATCCACATGCATGCAAATGTTGCTCTTGCAATGTGCGTACCATTTATGAAATTCCGGAATTACTTTTGCGAAAGAATGGCTATTATTTCCCCAGAGCAGCGGCCATAGTTGTTCCTATATCGGCAGGACTTTGTACTACATGAATTCCACATTCTTCCATAATCTTCATTTTGGCGGCAGCGGTATCATCTTTACCACCTATGATTGCTCCGGCATGGCCCATTTTCCGACCTTTAGGTGCCGTTTGACCAGCAATAAATCCTACGACTGGTTTCGTGCCATTAGCCTTGATCCATCGGGCTGCCTCAGCTTCCATGCCCCCACCGATCTCACCGATCATGATAATTCCTTCTGTTTCCGGATCATTCATCAGCAGTTCAACCGCTTCTTTGGTGGTGGTACCAACAATGGGATCACCTCCGATACCGATACAAGTGGACTGTCCCAAACCCACCCGGCTTACCTGATCAACTGCCTCGTAGGTCAATGTACCAGAACGGGATACAATACCGACCTTACCTTTCTTATGAATAAATCCAGGCATGATTCCCACTTTAGCCTCTCCTGGAGTAATGACACCAGGGCAATTTGGTCCTACTAGTCTGGTTTCTTTATCTGTGAGATAGGCTTTTGCCTTGACCATATCTTGCACCGGAATACCCTCCGTGATACAAATCACCACTTTGATACCCGCTTCCGCAGCTTCCATGATGGCATCGGCGGCAAAGGCCGGAGGTACGAAGATTACAGAAGTATCGGCGCCAACTTGATCGACCGCTTCTGCCACAGTGTTAAAAACCGGCTTATCGAGATGGGTTTGACCTCCCTTACCGGGGGTCACACCACCAACTACATTCGTACCATATTCTATCATTTGTTCGGCATGAAAGGTACCCTCGGTACCTGTAAAGCCTTGTACAATAACTTTCGAGTCTTTATTTACCAATACAGACATGTGTTCTCCATTAGGTTTATTGAACAATAAATACCTGTTCACCAGGTCGTTTCATAAAGTACTTCTCTCTGGCGTACTTCTCTTTGTTTGCAATGATATCCTGCTGCAGGATACGAGTGGCTTCCGTTTCATTGATTAGAAATTCCCTTTCATCCTCCAGTTTGACAATAGTACGGCCAAGACTCCATTGGGTGACAAAAGCATTCTTATCAAAAAAAGCAATCCAGACCAGGAAAACGGTGGCAGCGAATAAATATTTGTTGAGCAATATCTTAGAAATTCGACCCACTCTGGGATTTACCTTTAGTCGGATTTTAGTATTCATCATTGATTATTGAGCACTTAAATATAACAATAATTCATTATATGTTAATGTCCCAACAAACTTTTACCAGGATAAACTGCACATTCTCCCAACTCTTCCTCTATACGCAATAGCTGATTATATTTAGCCACCCTGTCCGATCGTGATGCCGATCCCGTTTTGATCTGTCCGGTATTTAAGGCTACACTCAGATCGGCGATGGTAACATCTTCCGTTTCACCGGATCGGTGACTGATGATGCTCGTCATGGCATTGCGGGTTGCCAGATTCACCGCATCAATCGTTTCTGAAAGGGATCCTATTTGATTTACTTTTATTAAAATCGAATTTGCGGCATCGAGGTCGATACCTTTTTGTAATCGCTTGGTATTGGTCACAAAAAGATCATCGCCTACCAATTGCACTTTTCGGCCAATTTCAGCAGTTAATTTTTGCCACCCTGTCCAATCATCCTCTTGCAAACCATCTTCGATAGAAAGAATCGGGTATTTATTGGTCCAGTCCTTCCAGAAAGCAACCATTTGGTCCGATGTTAACTTATCTCCTGTAGATTGATGAAAATGATAGACACCAGCTTCTTCATCATAAAATTCAGAAGCAGCGGCATCCATGGCAATCATCACATCCTCACCAGGGCGATATCCAGCCGCTTCGATTGCCCGCAAGACAGTCTGAATAGCCTCATCATTAGATGATAAATTTGGTGCGAAGCCTCCTTCATCACCGACATTGGTAGAGTGTCCCATTTTAGACAGGACCTTCTTAAGATTGTGAAAGATCTCAACCCCCATTCGCAATCCATCTGAAAATCGGTCGGCACCAACTGGCATCACCATAAACTCCTGAAAGTCGATGCTATTATCAGCATGTGAACCTCCGTTGAGAATATTCATCATGGGTACGGGCAATACATGAGCATTGACTCCTCCCAGATAACGATACAAAGGCAGTCCTGCCTCCATCGCGGCCGCCTTGGCACAGGCAAGGCTCACACCCAAAATGGCATTAGCTCCGAGCTTTGACTTATTTTCTGTACCATCTAATTCAATCATAATTTTGTCAAGGTAGACCTGATCACTAACCTCTTCCCCAATCAATGCTTCCATCAGATTATCCTCGATATTACGGCAGGCATTTAATACCCCTTTTCCCATAAATCTTTCCTTATCCCCATCACGTAACTCGACAGCTTCGTATTTTCCCGTGCTGGCACCAGAGGGAACTGCTGCTCTCCCGACCGCACCTTCTTCAGTCAAGACTTCAACTTCAACGGTAGGATTACCTCTTGAATCCAGAATTTCTCTGGAACGAATATCAATTATACTGCTCATTTTAAAATCGATTCTTGTTTTGTTGATTTAATTGTATCGATGAATTGATCGAAAAGATAACGTGCATCATGTGGTCCCGGGCTAGCCTCAGGATGATACTGTACAGAAAATGCGGGATAATCTTTCAATTGAATCCCTTCTATCGTTCGATCATTCAAATTGACATGAGTGATTTTTATCTCATCTTCTTTAGCTTTCAACTCATCATGTGAAACCCCAAAACCATGATTTTGGCTGGTAATTTCGCAATGTCCGGTCAGGAGATTAATGACCGGATGATTTATTCCTCTATGTCCGTGATGCATTTTGTATGTAGAAACACCAGCTGCCAACGCCAGGATTTGATGACCAAGACAAATACCAAAAAGTGGTTTGCCGGAAGTCAGTATTCTTTTAGCATTTTCGACAGCATACTGCATCGGAGCCGGATCACCCGGACCATTGGATAAGAAATAACCATCGGGATTCCACTCTTCAGTTTCTTCAAATGAAGTCTTTGCGGGAAATACCTTTAAGTAACAACCTCGATCGGCCAGACATTTTAATATACTTTGCTTGACTCCATAGTCAAAGACGGCTACTCTAAACTTAGCATTTTCATCGCCGACAAAATAGGGATCTTTGGTGCTTACTAAACTAGCCAACTCCAAACCAGCCATGGAAGGAACCTCATCGAGCTTCTTGCGAAGAACCTCTTCGTCGAGAATTTCGGAAGAAATAATGGCATTCATAGCCCCTTTGGTCCGGATATGTTTGACGAGCGCCCGGGTATCAATGGCAGATATGGCAACAAGATCTTCTCCTTCAAAATAATCCTGAATTGCCTGATCTGCTAACTTGCGACTGTACGCATTCGTAAAATTCTTACAAACAAAACCGGAAATTTTGATACTGGAGGACTCTGCATCATCGGCTTTGATACCATAGTTGCCAATATGGGCATTGGTAGCCACAAGAATTTGTCCAAAGTACGATGGATCTGTAAAAATTTCCTGATAACCGGTCATCCCGGTATTAAAGCAAATTTCCCCTGTAGTGGTACCAATTTTACCGGCAGCTTTACCGTAAAATATCGTACCATCTTCCAACATTAGAATGGCTTTTTGATCAGCTTGGATACTCACATTAATTAGGTTGGTCAAAACTCGTGCAAATATAGAACTAATCTGCTATTGAGTGGAGCATCAAGGTAATTGCCTTCCGATTTGAGCCAAAAAAAAAGGACCGCAAAGCGATCCTTTTGAAATATGTATTTGATTATTTCTACTTTTCTATCAACGTTATTCTTCTTCAGAACTTGCCGCAGTGGTAGTAGGAGCCACAGGAGCGGCTGACTCACCACTTTTTCCACCTCTTCGGGTACGACGTCGCTTTCTTCCTTTGGATTCTCCTTTGGCATTATCGTATACATTATTGAAATCAACAAGTTCGATTAGGGCCATTTCCGACGCATCACTAGCCCGAAAACCTGTTCTGATGACTCTGGTATAACCTCCTGGTCGATCACCCACCGTTGCTGCAACAGGCCCAAAAAGTTCTTTTACTGCTTCCTTATTCTGCAGATATGAAAATACCACCCTTCTGGAATGAGTAGAATTATCTTTACTCTTGGTAACAAGAGGTTCGACGTAACGCTTCAATGCTTTCGCTTTTGCCAAAGTCGTATTGATACGTTTATGGGTAATCAAAGCAATCGCAAGATTTGCCAATAAAGCCCGGCGATGGCCAGTTTTGCGACCCAATTGGTTAAATTTCTTTCCGTGTCTCATAATGATTTACGATTATAAACTTCGCAACACCTGGGAGCAAAACTCAACCAAGGTTATTGCATTAAAATATTATTTTACGTCAGTCCTGATCCAATTGGTATGGAGCCAAATCCATTCCAAAAGTCAATCCCTTCATAGCCAAAAGTTCCTCGATTTCAACTAAAGACTTCTTACCGAAGTTTCTAAACTTCAAGAGTTCATGCATTTCATATTGAACCAATTCACCGAGCGAATTGATTTTTGCTGCCTTGAGGCAATTATAGGCTCGTACAGACAGGTCCAGATCCTCCAAAGAAGTCTTAAGCAGCTTACGCATGTGTAAAATATGCTCATCCACCACTGTATCTTCACTACGGGCAGCATCATCAAATGTGATGTTTTCATCGGTAATGAGAATCAGATGTTGAATTAATATCCTGGAGGCTTCCTTTATGGCTTCTTCCGGATGAATGGTTCCGTCGGTTTTCACGGTGATGGTCAACTTTTCGTAGTCTGTTTGCTGACCTACCCGGGTATTTTCAATTTGGTAAGAAACGTTTTTTATTGGCGTATAGATTGCATCAACAGGTACTACACCAATTGGTGCATCCTTCGGCAGGTTATCATCTGCTGGCATGTAACCTCGGCCTTTGGTCACGGTAAACTCCATCTCAAGGTTCACGGATGTATCCATGAAACAGATGTGGAGATCCGGATTCATTACTTTAAAAATATTGGTGTGTTCTTCAATATCACCGGCTTTAAACTCCTCCTTACCTCTTAAGGTAATATATATCTTCTCTTCACTTAAGTCGCCGTCAGTGATCACCGGTTTCAACCGGATTTGTTTGATATTTAAGATGATATCGACGACATCTTCCATCACGCCTTTGATGGTAGAAAATTCATGATCGATTCCAGCTATTCGAACTGCAGAAATTGCGTGTCCTTCCAGGGAGGAAAGAAGAACTCTTCGCAAAGAATTTCCTATCGTTTGCCCGAATCCTGGTTCTAATGGTTTAAATTCAAAAGTACCTTCAAAATCATCGGATTTTTGAAGGAGTATCTTATTTGGTTTCTGAAAATTTAGAATACTCATGATGATTCAAACTGATAAGAAGAAATTGGAAAATAATTGATAAAAAACCAGGGTATTGGCTTACTTAGAATACAATTCGACAATTAGCTGCTCGTTGATATTCTCTGGTACCTGCTCGCGGCTAGGATATTCCAGGAAGCGACCTTCCATCTTGTCTGCATTAAATTCTAACCATGGAAATTTACGTGCTTCAGCCTTAGCATTGATCTGATCACGAATCACTTCCAACCCTTGAGATTTATTTCGCACCGAAACAATATCACCTGGTCGTAAAGAGCAAGAAGGGATATTTGTCACTACCCCATTTACCATAATATGTTTATGAGAAACTAATTGGCGGGCGGCTCTGCGAGTAGATGCAATACCTAGTCGAAACACGGTATTGTCCAATCGTGACTCAAGCAATTGAAATAAAACCTCACCGGTTACACCACCTTTACGACTGGCTTTTTCGAAAAGGTTTCTAAATTGCCGCTCCAATACACCATAGGTATATTTAGCCTTTTGTTTTTCCATTAGCTGGATTGCATAGTCCGATTTTTGTCTCTTCTTACGCTTATTTCCATGCTCCCCCGGACCGTATTTACGACGCTCGAAGGCTTTGTCATATCCAGCTATTGATTGACCAAAAGATCTTGATTTTTTTGTTTTTGGCCCTCTATATCTTGCCATAGTTATTGCTTATTTTATCTCGACTTGACGAATGATGACTTAAACTCTTCTTCTCTTTGGAGGTCGGCAACCATTATGTGGAATGGGAGTAACGTCCTGAATACGGCGAACTTTGATACCGGCCGTATCAATAGCCCGAATAGCCGCTTCCCGACCTGACCCTGGACCTTTGACAAACACCTCTGCTATTCGCATTCCGGCATCATAGGCCGTTCTAGCTGCATCATTGGCCGCTACCTGGGCTGCATAAGGTGTATTTTTCTTTGACCCTTTAAATCCAGCTTTACCAGCTGAAGCCCAGGATACAACTTGACCCTGTTTATTAGTCAATGAGATAATGATATTATTGAAACTAGCCTGGATATATACTATCCCCTCGGAATCAACTTTTACTTTTCTTTTTTTCTTCGTCTTTGCCATAGATTTTTCCCAATTGAAAAAAGGATCAAAGTATACCGGATACTACCCGATATTATTTAGTTACTTTCTTTTTGTTAGCTACCGTCTTTCTTCTTCCCTTACGGGTACGTGCATTGGTTCGGGTGCGTTGCCCACGTACCGGAAGACCTTTACGATGTCTCAAACCACGATAAGATGCAATATCCATCAATCGCTTAATGTTCATCTGCACCTCACTTCGAAGCTCTCCTTCTACTTTATGCTCTTCCTGAATAATCGCAGAAATCTCACGAACATTATCATCAGTCCAGGCTTCCACTTTAGTATGTTCGTCAATACCTGCCTGCGTCAAAATTTGTTTGGCTTTCGACCTGCCAATACCATAGATGTAGGTCAGTCCAATGACTCCTCGCTTAGATCTTGGTAAATCAACACCTGCTATCCTTGCCATATACTAAAGTTTATCCTTGTCTTTGTTTATACTTCGGGTTCTTCTTGTTAATCACATAAAGTTTACCCTTTCTTCGCACGATCTTGCAGTCAGCAGATCTCTTTTTTATTGATGCTCGAACCTTCATCACTTAATTATTTATATCGGTAAATAATTCGACCTCGAGATAGATCATAGGGAGACATTTCTACCGAAACCTTATCTCCTGGCAGTATCCGGATATAGTGCATCCGCATCTTTCCAGAGATGGTGGCAATGATCTGGTGATCATTTTCCAACCTCACTCTAAACATTGCATTTGATAAGGCTTCTTCTATCGTACCATCTTGTTTTATGAGCTCTTGTTTGGCCATACTCGAAAATCGGAGTGCAAATATCTAATTTTTTTTCGAAATTTCCTTAAGATTTGGATTATTTTTAATCGCGTTCTCAATTCCTGTGTGATTGGACAGGATATCTGCCCTATCCTTACCTATGGCAATTGTGTGTTCGTAATGAGCTGAGGGTTTACGGTCTTTGGTCAGAATCGTCCAGCCATCGTTCGATTGCATTACCTGTTTTACACCTAAATTGACCATGGGTTCGATAGCGATCACCATACCCAGTTTCAACTTTGCCCCCGAGCCTCTTCTGCCATAGTTGGGAACTTCTGGAGCCTCATGCAGTGACTTACCCACACCATGCCCTACCAATTCACGTACGACTCCATAGGCATGGTTACGCTCACAATGTTGTTGTATAGCATAAGCAATATCTCCCACTCTATTTCCTTCCACTGCCTGCTCGATGCCGAGATAGAGCGACTCATTAGTGGTATCCAGCAATTTCATAGTCGCTTTATTCACATCACCGATCGCAAACGTAAATGCGGAATCCCCGTAAAATTCTTCTTTTATGGATCCACAATCTACCGATACAATATCCCCATCCTTAAATGGAATCTCATTGGGGATACCATGCACTACACATTCGTTTCTTGAAATGCATAAAGTAGCAGGAAATCCCTGATGCCCCTTAAAACCCGGAATGGCTCCATGATCACGAATTACTTCTTCGGCAGCCTGGTCTATTTCCAATCCCGTGACCCCAGGACGAAGAATTTCTGCAACCCGAGTAAGTGCTGCACTTACGACAAGACAACTTTCTCTAATCAACTCAATCTCTTCGGCACTTTTATAATGTATCATTCTTTGTAAATACAAGAGTCCCCACTTTACAGACAGGGACTCCTTTTTCATTTATATGGAAAAGCAATGCTCTACTACAGATCTGAACCAATAGTCTGCATCGAACTCCTGCCTTTTATTCTTCCCGATTTTACCAATCCATCATACTTACGCATCAGTAAGTGGCTCTCTATTTGTTGCAAAGTATCCAGTACCACACCCACCAAAATCAATAGTGATGTTCCTCCGAAGAAATGGGCAAAGGACTGGTTTACATTAAAAAACAAGTTGACCAGAGCAGGTAATATGGCAATCAATCCTAAAAATATAGATCCAGGCAATGTCACCCTGGTCGTAACCGCATCAATAAAGTCAGCTGTTGGTTTTCCTGGTTTTACCCCTGGGATAAAGGCGTTTTGCCTTTTGAGGTAGTCAGAATATTGCTGGGGATTCACAAGCAATGCCGTATATACAAAAGTGAAAGCAACTACCAGAAAGAAGTATATAATATTGTACGGCAGTGCAAAAGGGTTAGATAGCTGTCGAACCAAAGAATTTGCGGCTAAATCACCACCTTGTCCTCCAAGAAATCCGGCTACTGTAGCGGGTAGAAACATAATGGCCTGCGCAAAGATAATAGGCATTACTCCCGCTGCTGCCACTTTCACTGGAATATAATCCCGTGATCCAGAAACAGGCATTCCGATATCTCCCCGGCCGATCATTCTTTTAGCAAATTGTAAAGGTATCTTACGAATCCCCTGAATAATCAATACTGTCACTGCCGTGACCGCAAATAAAGCTGCAATTTCCAGAATGAAGATAAACAGACCTCCACTCTCCAACTGCGAGGTAAATTCGAAGATCAATGAACTTGGCAACGTAGCAATAATACCAATCATGATTAAGATTGAAATACCATTACCAATACCACGATCCGTTATCTTTTCACCCAACCACATGGCAAAAATGGTTCCTGTTGACAATATGATAATATTTGCCAACCAAAAAACTCCCTGAGGTACACTTGGGTCTACAGCCCCCTGACTTCTGATATATGTCAAATAAGCACCACCCTGAACCAGGGTAATGGCTAATGTAAGTACCCGGGTTATCTGATTTAATTTCTTACGTCCGGACTCACCCTCTTTTTGTTGAAGGCGTTGGAAATAAGGCACTGCAAAACCTAACAATTGAATGATGATAGATGCAGTGATATAAGGCATGATACCCAATGCAAAAACGGAAGCCCGGTTAAAAGAACCACCGGAGAACATATTGATCAAACCCAGCAGGTCAGTGGCACTTTGATTAGCGCCTCTATTTAGCACCGATGGATCAACACCAGGAAGTACCACGTACGATCCAAATCGATACACGGCGATGAGACCGATGGTAAAAAGAATGCGATTTCGCAGTTCTTTAATCTTCCAGATATTCTTGATGGTGTTGATGAAATTCTTCATGCTGTAATTTTATAAAACTTCCACAGATCCGCCATTTGCTTCAATAGCTTCCTTTGCAGTGGCTGAGAAAGCGTGAGCGGAAACCTTCAATTTCTTCTCAAGTTTTCCTCTACCCAGGATCTTAACCTGATCATTTTTCGAAGCTACTCCGTTGGCCACTAAAACTTCGCATGTAATTTCGGAAACATTATACTTTTCCGCAAAAGATTGTAGCTGATCAAGATTTAAAGTCGCAAATTCCTTTCGGTTTGGATTTTTAAATCCAATCTTAGGTAGGCGCATTTGAAGTGGCATTTGACCACCTTCGAACGCTCTTTTACGCTTATATCCAGCCCTAGATTTTGCACCTTTGTGACCTTTTGTTGAGGTACCTCCTCTTCCACTTCCGGTTCCACGTGCAATTCTTTTACGCTGTTTTGTTGCTCCCTTGGCGGGTTGTAAATTATGTAGTTCCATAACTAGATATTCTATCAAGTGGTTAGAGTTCTTCGACTTTGACCAGATGGGCCACTTTATTGATCATCCCCTTTATCTGGGGTGTCAGATCGTGTTCTCGTGTTTGAGAGATTCTTTTTAGTCCCAAGGCTTCCATGGTCGCCTTCTGACGTTTTGATTGATCTATTACACTTTTCACCTGAGTGATTCTAACCTTACTCATGATTCTATATGATTATTAAATTATCCTTCAAAGAGTTTTTGCGTGGTGATTCCCCGTTGTTTGGCGATACTTTGTGGGCTTCTTAATTTTGACAATGCGTCAATGGTAGCTTTCACCACATTGTGTGGGTTTGAAGAACCCTGGGATTTAGAAAGTACATTATGAATTCCTGCACTCTCCAACACTGCACGCATAGCTCCTCCAGCGATTACACCTGTACCATCAGAAGCAGGTTTTATAAGCACTTTACCGGCTCCATATTTTCCTTTCTGTTCATGAGGAATCGTGCCTTTGTAAATGGGAACTTTAATCAAATTCTTCTTGGCATCATCCACAGCCTTAGCAATACATTCAGATACATCACGGGCTTTCCCCAGACCATATCCTACTGTACCGGCTCCGTCACCAACCACCATGATAGCGGCAAAACTAAATGTTCGTCCACCTTTGGTCACTTTGGCAACCCTATTGAGGGCTACTAATTTTTCTTTTAATTCGGTATCAGCTGGTTTAACCCGCTGCGTTTGTTCTCTTGCCATTTTTTGCTCTTTGATTTAGAAAGAAAGACCGCCCTCTCTGGCAGCATCTGCCAGGGCTTTAACCCGGCCGTGATACAAATAACCTCCCCGGTCAAATACCACATTGTCAATATTAAGTGCTCTGGTTCGTTCGGCAATCAATTTGCCCACCTGTGCTGCCTGTTCGGTCTTATTGGCACTGGTATCAATTGATTTTTCCAAAGAATTGGCCTGAGCCAAAGTCTCACCTTTCAAGTCATTAATCAACTGGCAGTAAATACCTTTGTTTGATCGATAAACTGACAATCTTGGCCGGCTATCAGTGCCGGAAATCTTATTCCGGATTCTATACCGGATTGTTCTTCTTCTCTTAATTTTAATATTCGACATGACCGATGAACTTTTCTATTATTTAGAAGCTGTTTTTCCAGCCTTTCTTCTGATTTCCTCACCAACAAATCGCACACCTTTACCTTTATATGGTTCGGGTTTACGGAACGAACGGATTTTTGCGGCTACCTGACCTAACAACTGCAAATCGTATCCTTCCAATTTGACCGCTGGATTCTTTCCCTTTTCCATGGTGGCCTCGACTTTCAACTCATCCGGCACATAAAACATGATCGGGTGTGAATATCCCAACGACAATTCCAACAGGTTTCCGGTATTTGATGCTCTATAACCTACGCCTACAAGTTCTAACTCTTTAACAAAGCCTTCAGATACACCGACGACCATATTGCGAACCAAGGCA
>JAGQWV010000221.1 GCA_020437045.1 Saprospiraceae bacterium
AAAAAAGTGATCAGCATCAGGAAGTAGGGAGAAAGAGACTTTGTGATTTTTTTGGCGGAGATCGATTCTACCACTGCCAGATAAAGGATCAGGATGGTGACAAACTCCAGCCTTTCTTTTGGAAAATCGATAAGTGATGAAATAAGATACCCTATCATACCAGCCAACAACATCCTACTTTTCCAAGGGGATTTGTGCCGGGCAAGGTGTAGCTGATAAAATGCATAACCAAATAGAAATACATATATCGAAAATCCGAGTAATCCCAATTCTGCAAAAATCTCCAGAAAATCATTATGCGCTCTGGTGAAAAAGACATTCTGATCCTGCATCCGGTAGCTTCCTTCCACCCCATGGCCAGGAAATTGCAGCTTCCAATTTCCTGGTCCAACACCCATGATCCAATGTTCCCTGATCAATGGCTTAGTCATCCTCCATACATCCTGGCGTTCCGTCGATGTCTGAGATTTCAAATAATGCAGCATGTTTAATCGCTCTCTAAAACCATCATTCTGCAACAAAAAAACAAATGCCCCCACCATAATCAGCACCGCAGGGAGGATATATTTTTTTTTCAAAAAAGGAGACCAATGGGTACGATAATGGAATACATGACTCCCTACAATAAGTATGAAAACAAATAAGGATAGATAAACGGCCCGGCTCTGCAAGACCAATATCATTAAAATTTGACAAAGCACTAGCAGTAAGACAGGCCAGGTAAAATTTCGCTCAAATTTGTCCAGCAGATTTAGTGGTAATAGCAAAAAAAGGAATAGAGAAGTCAGCGACTTATGTCCAAACATCGTCTTCACCTGATATAGAGCCTCATTGGAGATTCCATCTTTCTGTATTACATTGATTAATGGTATGAAAACCACCACCAGGATAATAGTCGTAGTTACTCTGGCCAATTGAGCAATGAAATGCGACACCTCATTCTCCTGTCTCTCCAAGAAGGTCCAAAGCAATAAATAAAAAAGACATGCGGCATAAATCCACTTCTCCGTATAAAACAAGGCCTCTGCTTTTTCCGCAGCCCAGGTGATAGACAAAATATTTAAGGCTGCAAAGCCTATCAGTGCCCAACCAATCTTCGAGGAATGGAACTCCAACCTTTTATCTCTTTTGCAGATAAACAGAACTATCGAAAAAAAGAAGACGATCACGGAAAGAAAGAGAAAGCGGCTATGATGGTAATAATCCAACAGCTGGTCACTAAATACCAAAACACTACCGACCATTAAACCGGTCAGTAGCCAACGATAAGATCCTATATTAGCCATCACAGATGATGACATCATTTCCTCTTTTCCCCGGAAGGACTGGTGTTTGAATATTCAAAATCATCAATCGTAGTCATATACCGGCTAAGGTAAATTTTATTCCGCAACAGATTTTTATTTGACAAAATTGCTGCTCCTAAAATAGGACACAAGTAAGGGTATAACAAAGATTACCAGGATTATCCGGTGATTCCTGAGTCTCAGACACATACAAGATAATTCTATATGAATTCTATGGATACTTTTTAGTCTTCTGACTGACTCCAATAAGAATAATTTTCATTACTTTGCAGCAAACTTAAAATACTAGTAGAAAATGAGATTGAGATATTCACTATTAGGTATGGCTTTTGTTCTCCTGGCCCTACCCTCATGTGTTAGTAAGAAGAAATTTACCGCTCTGGAAGAAGAAAAAGCTAGCCTGGCCAATTCACTTTCAAATCTTGAGAAAAAGGTTGAAATGTTGGAGTCAGACAAAAATGCTCTGGCAGCCGAAAAAGACGAACTAACAAAGAAAGTCGGCATGGTAGAAAATCAGTTGAAGTCTACCGAAGACAAAGTTGCCGCTGTAAACAAATCTGTGGAGGACAAACAAGCCCAGATTAATATGTTGCGTGATGAAATTACCAATGCATTTTCCGATGTAGAGAAAGCTGTATCTGAAAGTGGTCAGCGAATCACGGAATTGGAAGATATGTTATATCTGGACCTGGAAGATCCAATTAACTTCGCTACAGGTTCGGCCAGACTGAACAAAGAAGACAATCAGACTCTGGAAGAAATGGCTGACATGCTAAAGAAAAGTCCGAACTTAAGTCTGATTATTGAAGGACACACGGATGACAGGCCCATTAATACCGCAAAGTATCAAGACAACTGGGATCTGAGTGTGGCACGTTCAGTTGCCATCGTCAGAAAACTGATTGCTCTTGGGGTTAATCCAAAACAACTTACTGCAGCTGGTAAAGGAGAGTATCACCCAAAAGTTATGGATGATCCAACTTCCAAAGAAACCAGAGCAGCTAACAGGAGAACTGAGGTTATCCTTGTACCACACATTGGTAAACTCTATCAGGTAAGTAAAGAAAAAGGTACCTAAGATATTAATCCGTAGGTAATAATTTTGAGCCCGGTGACAACAGTCATCGGGTTCTTTTTTTTTGGATGATTTTTTTGGAAGAACCTACTTACACAACTCGTGACATCGTGCCCCAAAGAGGAATTTTACGCTAAGCCTTTTCACCATAATCGATGTAAGTTACCCTCTGTGGTGCGAATAGATCAATGGCCAGGCATTCGGTAATAGCCGTCACAGTATGCAATGCATTCGAAGGAATATGTACTACATCACCGGCATGACAGCGTACCGTTTTACCTTCAACAGTTACATCCATTTCTCCGTTGATCAAATTCAGGACTTGTTCTTCATCGTGTTTGTGTGGCGGTAAAACTGCACCTTGAAGACACCGCACATAGGATATACTTTGTCTTTCGGTATGAATAATTCGAGCGAGAAATCCAGGATACAATTCCTTCTCTTCTATTTGTGATAAGTTAAAATGTTTCATGATAATAATTTAGAGAGAATTATCCGCTCAAGCTTTATCTAAACGGGAAAAATTTAGATTTCTTCAATAAGGAAAAATCCATCTTCACCTTTTGTCTGATATAGGGGCATCAGGATTAAACCATCGTATTTAGATCTGATCGGCCCATAGCGATCATGAGCCAGAATTTCTCCCTTACGAATGGGATCAAAATTGCGGTAGCCAGGATTCATGACAAATTCATCATCAGGAGCGATGAAATGACCATATAGAAACCGGGCCATCGCAGGCAAATCTTTCGAATAATCAATTAATAGCTGATCAAATCTATTTTCGATATCTTCCGGAACAACACATCCAATGGTGCGCATACAATTAATTGTGGCAGCAATGGTGCGATTAACAGATAATGGATCATCATGTTGACCGGCTTCAAAAACCAGACCGGTGATCGATGCATCCTTTCTCTCCGCATAGTGCTTGATCATCGTCCCATTGAGTTTTTCTACCAAACCGGTGATGATGGGTGCGTGCATGGTTTGGGCTACAGCGATACTTTCCGATTCCGAGGTCGGCAGCAAAAAAATACCTCCTTCTGCTGTGGTCGTATGCAGATCCAGCAAATAAATATTATCGCCCCCCCATTCTAAAATCAGTGCATCGACCGCCTCTTTGGTATTGATCATCTCGCCAAATTCAACTTCGTTGCCAGGATTATCAAAATTACGCTGGTTCCAAATACGGTTCAGGTCGCAATTGACAAATCTCTGTTTTACGTTTAATGCCGGAAGATTTCCAGCAATGACAACCAGTTTGCCATAAAATTTGAATTGCGGATTTGTCACCAACTCGTCTTGTAAAATTTCGAGAAGGAGTGTGAGTGCGTGCACTCCCGCCCATTCATTGCCATGTAGTCCGACCGTACAGATCAGAAGTGGCCCACGTCTTCCCTGAGTATAGTCTCCCAGTGTTCGCTTCAGCATAGCCTGCTAATTTAGGCATTCTGGTCTTCCGTTAAAAGCATTGTTTACTATGATAATAATCATTTACGCCTCTGGCTCCCTTTATTCAAGTAATTCTGAATGATTTAAGAAACAAAGGGACAGGTGCATATTGTTTCATAGAAAAGATTGTCCATCAAAAAGAAGGTGGGACACCGGCATACCAGGGCAGGCGAAATTTCAAACATTCACTGTTTCGATTCCACCTGGATTTTGGTTAAATAGTTTATTCAATCAAATGATCGTTTGACAGGTTGCCAAAGAAATATTAAATTCATCAGTCTATGCGTACAGGACTTATCTTCTTGATCTTTTTTTCGATTTGCAAATGGACTTATGGTCAGGTGATCACTGTTTCAGATGAAATTAATTTAAAGACAGAATTTCTCTATGATATCCTGGGTAAGGTAGGAGATCACATCCTGGTGGTGAGAGACGGTGTCAATGAATTTGATGTACATGCTTTCAATGAAAAAATGTCAACCTCATGGACTGCTGAAGAAGAGCTGGATAGCCGCAGATCCCGAATTATCAGTATTGTTTCTCAACCGGACAAATTTCATGTGGTTTATTCAGATGAATGGCGGGACACCATGGCTATTAAAGTACGTGAGTACAATGCAAAAGTGAATGTGACTTTCACAGATACCATTCTCCTTATAAAAAAAGGATTAATCCGGCCGAAATTCAGGTTTTCGAAATCAGAAGATCGCAATGTCTTTCTCATGACCGAAGTCGAGAATGATAAAATCGTCAGTGCTTTTGCCTATGACCTTCAACATAGAAAATTGCTTTGGGAAGGTAATTTTGAATTTGGTGATATCAATTTTCACGAGGAGTACCGAAAGACCCTGATCACGAATGACGGCACCATGTATATTCTCTTTGAGAAGGACAATTTCCGTCATCGCAAGGAAAATCATTCGATGGAGGTTTTTCGTTTTGATCAATTTAATACGGTATTCACTCAAACATCCATACCGCTACCCGATTTTATTACGTATGATGCCTACTTTACTTTTGATAATCTCAATCATCACCTGATGATTGTTGGACTGTATTCAGACCGAAATGCCAGTAACACCGATGGTATGTATCATATCATATTAAATGATGGCAACCTATCCGATTTCCGGGTTTCCATGCTGTCATACGATGATGAATTAATAGCTGATTTTCATGGGAAATATAATCCCAAACGGGAAAGTCTTTACAACCTTGATGTCCAAGACCTGGTGTTGCAACAGGATGGCGGAGTTTTGGTCCTTGCCGAAGAGAACAAAGAATATGAACGGTTAGCTTATGGGGCACGTCGAGATTATTACGGTTCCACCAGATTTTCTGTCGACTATTATTATGAAGATCTGGTGCTCATTTCGATCCATGAGGATGGAACCAGTCACTGGCAGAAGCTCTTACCCAAAAGACAATATTCCAATGATGATGAGGCTGCCTACTCGTCTTACTTCCTGTTTAAGAATCCTTCTTTTCTAAGGATTCTTTACAATGATGAAATACGCAATGACAACACGGTGAGTGAATACATTCTAAATGGTAAAGGTGATATCACCCGCAGAAGCCTGATGAGTACAGACAATCAAAAATTGAAGTTGCAAATTAAAAACGCGGTACAAATCGCAGCCAATGAACTGGTAGTACCAAGCGTAAGGGGGAAAAGACTCAAATTGGTACGGCTGGTCTACTAAACATACCGCCTATTTACGGCTACCCGTTTTTTCTAATACAACTCCACGATCCGTGATCATCTAACGAACCCTAATCGATTTTGATTCGACAATAGCTCCCCGGTCCATCACCAATTCGTAGGCACCTTTTTCCATGTCACTGGCATTCAGGTGAATTTCTCCATTTAAGAAAGTAATGTGCAAAGGAACTCTCCGGCCATCCTGAGTCCGGAGTTCTATGCCAGGTTGAATGGACTGACGCTTTTTGAAATACATTGTAGTAGGATTTAATTTGTAGAGACAAATGTAACTAAATCCCATTAATATTAAGAAAATATTTAATGTATAAAAGCTCTGATACTAGTTAGAAAGATGAAAATCGGGGTCTATACTAACCTCGGCACCATATTCAACAGTGTATTTTTTTACCAGATCGAGGAAATCAATCTCATCAAAAATGGTCAATCTTCCTTTTACCCAGGCTGCCATCATCCGGTATTGGGTACTCTGATTTATAGGATTTACCAGATAAAAATAATTGTGAGGATCGTCACGGTAGGTGTCTACTTCATATTTTTCAGGCACCAATATAGCCATCCCAAGAGGCTCGCCACCAGCGGATTGTAATCCATAGGTATAGGCAAAATGTACTTTATTGAGTAGGCCTTGCGTAAAATCCGTCGCATCGGCATGCTTTGGCAGTCCGAAGGCAAATTGCAGATTGAGATCAGTCTTCGTCAAAATCGACAGATCGACCTGTGACCAATGCTTGCCTGCTTCCATCTGCCACCTGATGAGTACATCGATTTTTTCTCCTCTTACCGGCACGCCAAAAACCTTCATTTCTACCTCGGCACGTAGAGGCCCATTTGCTAAAATGGAGACTTCCCGGCGATCATATTGAGTCAGTGGAATAATCTTATCCAAATCATACAATGCCGGACTCCCAATCCCCAGACTCAACGCTTCATCTAAAGCATCACCACCCCAGGGCGATAATTTCTCGATATCTATATCCATAACCGATCCCAACAAATCCGGTTTTATCTTTCCGATCACGTCGAAAGCAAACGGTGCAGACATGATGGCCCGGTATCCAATCCAGTCATTCTCCATGATAATGCCATTTGCCGCCCAGCGCTCTTCAAAATTTACTACATGACTGCCTTTGATGGCTTCACCATCGCTTAATGTTGCATGCACCTTTACTTTATCAGTTATGGCGGCACCTTTACCGGGATAAGCAACTAAATCAATGCTGCTATTAGGTAGCAAATCAACCTCTGTAAACAGGCGATCCGGCTGGTCATTATGATTGCGATCTTCTATTTGTACCGGCACTTCCTTATTATTTAACATGAGATGGAAGTCTTGTTCGACTCTTACCAGATCCAGTTCAAATCCATATTGATGCAAAGTATCGGGGCTATTGTTCGTTACCACTATATCAAACAAGCGATCTCCCTCCACCTTGGGTCCTTCAGAAGTACAACTCCCCAAAAACATGATCAGGACAAGAGATAATAATTGCAGTTTAGACATAACAACATACGTTTTGACCCGGCAAAGATAATCTACCTAAAGAATTTAAATACCCCGAGATTAATGGGGACACTTGAAAGTGTGTTTAACAGTTAAGCAGACGGAGTCGTGGATTCCGGCGGCAAGGTCATGTGAAACCCGATTGGCTGCGGCACATCATCATCATAATCTTCCCATCCAATTATTTCTTTAAGAAATTCTTCGATATGCCGTAAGATAAACGGCGGTTTCAATTCTGCCGGACGCACAATTTCCACATTTTTCGGTTGCCTAGGTTGCCCCAACCCTTCAATAAATGGATATACGATAGAGATGAGAATCTTTCCATTAAATAACTGCTGATATACCAACATGCCATTGGATTTAATCAATTCTCGCTTTGCATCTCCTATTTTTTCCGATATCCCACTTTCTACATGACCTAATGACAAAGCCACCGCCTCCATGTGCAACAATTCTGTTTTAGTCTCAATCTTTGCCTTTAAGCCCGTTTCCGAGATGATCATTTCCACTTGCTTGGTAATCATCTCTTTCAGGGAATCATGCCAATCCTTGCGATATTGTTCGGTATTTTCCAATATTTGATGGTATTGATTGACTTTATATTGAATGTTTGATAAGTCCATCTTCTCTTTTTTATGCTAACATAGCCGTTATTCTAAATTCAAAAAAATTGAGGGTCAATAGTATGTTAAAATTAGCGTTTTATGTGGTAATGCTTTTGTGGGATCAATACCTTAATTTTGTTTGTGACTAATTTCCCGGGATGAAACTTACTTTATCTACACTTTCTTTTTTTCTATCTATCGTCATATCATATGGTCAAATTGTCCGAAATGGAGAAACCCTGTATGGCAATGAATGGATTAATTATGACCAATCCTATCTCAAAATCAAAGTGGGACAAGATGGGATTTACCAAATCACCGGACAACAATTAGCCGATGCCGGTTTTCCCATTTCCCAGATCGATGCCACCGAATACCAACTCATTTGGCTCGGTTTAGAGCAGCGTATTTGGACGAGTAAATCGTCGGGTTCTCTTTCAGCGGAAGATATCATACTGTTTTATGGTGAGAAAAACCGGTCTCAGGTCGATCGATATTTGTTTAAAGACCCGAACCGGCAAATGCTGAATCCCGAATATGCTTTGACATCCGATACTTCTGCCTACTTCCTGACCTGGACACCGGGCATTCCAGCTACCAGGCGCTTTGAGGAGGTCCCAAATGATCTCACTGGAGTAGGTGCTCCTTTGCCCTGGTATCTTCATCATGAGAAACTGGTATTTTCTGATCGTGCCTTTAAAGGCGCTTTGACAAGAGATGTCCGATATTCACACTACAGTGAGGGTGAAGGGTTTGCAAGCTTTGCTAATGTCAATCATAATTTTAAACTTAAAGTTGATCAAATCGATCCGACTGGTGACACTCCTGAACTGCATTTGCGATTTACAGGCAACAATGTTCTACACGAAATCGAATGGTCGTGGAATAATAATCATCTGTCTGACCTGAATGTTTTCACTCCATATTTATCTGAAGGTGGCGATGGAAAGATTATCGATACTTTATTGCCGCTGCAATTCAGCGACCTCAAAAGTGAAAACTCCTTCAATTCCTCATTGAAAAATCCCGAAGACAATAGACTGGCATATGGTATCGTAGAACTGATCTATCCTCGCAAATTTTCCTTTAATCAGGAAAATCTCACAAGCTTCCAGTTGGAAGATGTCCGGGAGGGTGCCTATCTGGAAATCAATAATTTTGCCCACGACGGACAATCTCCCCGGGTATTTGATCTAACCAGCGGAACCATTATTCAGGCGACCGTAGAAGACAATATCCTGAAAGTAAAATTACCCGCTGGAAATGCACGTCGCGACATACTGATCGTCTCTATTAGGGGTATTCTTACGGCTATTCCGGAATTGATGAATTTTGAGGATTTGGCAAGCTCCGAAGCTGGCTATATCATCATTTCCCATGAAAAGTTGTTTTCCGGGGATAACGTTGTGCAGCAATATGCTGATTACCGGGCTTCCGCTGCCGGAGGTGCTTTTCAAACGCAAATCATAGAAATAAAGCAGCTGATCGACCAGTTTGCTTACGGAGTCGCCCGGCACCCCCTAAGCATTAAAAATTTTATCAATTATATTTCTGACCATTGGGCGAACCCGGAATTCATCTTTTTAATAGGCAAAGGTCTCGACTATACCAATTCACGAAATGGTCAGTCTCCTTATGACTTTTTACTAGGCTACGGGCATCCCGGTTCCGATAATCTATTGACCAGTAAAGGACAAAGCAGCACTCCACTGATTCCTATGGGAAGGCTGGCCGCCAGAGATGCCGGTCAGGTTGCTACTTATCTGGACAAAGTAAAACGCATGGAGGATCTCATTGCCCATGCACCTCAAACTATTAAAGACCGGGCCTGGATGAAACGAGTACTCCATTTGGGTGGTGGAAAGAATGTCGGTGAGGTCACCCATCTTTTTAACCGGCTGAATATCATGAAAGACATCCTGGAGACCAGCACCTTGCAGGCTGACGTTTCTTCCTGGACTACCCAATCACAGGATATCATTGACTTTAACCAGGATGAAACGGTGCTGGACCGCATCAATGACGGAGTGATGATTAAAACCTATTTTGGTCATGGCTCGGTGACCACCA
>JAGQWV010000222.1 GCA_020437045.1 Saprospiraceae bacterium
AAAAAAATATAATTATGTGTAGTACCTGCGGATGTGGAGACCCTTCTGATGTCGTGACCATCACTAAAATTGGAGACGAAATGAATCATGAACATTTTATTCCCGGTGGGGTTCAGACGGACCACCATCCACATCAACATCATCACCATCATGAGCATCATGAACATTCACATCACGAGCCCGTTCATGAAATGACAACTATTACCCTGGAGCGTGACATTCTGCAGAAGAATAATTTGTTAGCTGAACGCAATCGTGGATATTTTGAAGCGAAAAATATTCTTGCTCTCAATTTAGTGAGTTCTCCGGGGTCAGGAAAGACATCCATTCTGGAACGTACGTTGGCAGATCTTGGAAATGACCGGTCTTGCTATGTTATTGAAGGTGACCAACAATCATCAAATGATGCCGACCGCATTGCCAGAACAAATGTTCCTGTTGTACAAATAAACACCGGAAAAGGTTGTCATCTTGATGCCGACATGATACATCGCTCCTTAAAACAACTAAAACCAGATGCATCAGGTATCGTTTTTATAGAAAATGTTGGTAATCTGGTGTGTCCGGCAATGTTTGATCTGGGAGAAAACAAACGGGTGGTAATCATAAGTGTGACTGAAGGAGATGATAAACCGATTAAGTATCCGGATATGTTTCATTCGTCACAATTATGTTTGATCAATAAAATTGATCTTCTGCCCTATGTGAGGTTTGACGTCGAAAAAGCGAAAGAATACGCTCTTCGCATAAATCCACATTTAAAATTTATAGAAGTTTCTGCCACCACGGGAGAGGGTATGGATAAATGGTATCAGTGGTTAAATGAAAATAGTTGATTGGTGCTTTTTTTCGAGTCACTTAAGTCCTAATAATGTAGAATTTACTAATGTTCAAGCGGGTTAGAATAGGTTCCTAATTTAAATACTTTATGTTATGTGTCTGGCAATTCCTGGAAAGATCACCTTTATCGAAAAAGATCAAGATGTGACATTTCGTACCGGTAAGGTTTCATTCGGCGGGGTTCAAAAACAAGTGAATTTAATGATGGTCCCGGAAGCCAGGGAGGGAGATTATGTACTGGTACACGTGGGTGTGGGTATCAGCATCGTTGATGAAGAAGAAGCTAAGAAGACATTCCAGTTTTTACGTGAGATGGGTGAATTGGAAGAACTCAATCTCGAATAATCCGATCTTTTATGTCAGGATAATAATGGTATTCATCCATTAATTAAGTTGTGAAGACAGGTTCTATCGTTTTTTTTCTATGTTTGAATCAATCAAGCATAGAAGATGAAAAAATCGCGAAGAAGATTTCTACAAAACTCACTGGTTCTTGTCCCTGCTCTTGGCTGTGCTCCATTGAGCTACCTGAACGGAGAAGCTAAAAAGCCTCTGGTTTTATCTACCTGGGATAGTGGTGTTATCGCTAACGCAGGTGCCTGGCCTGTTTTACAATCAGAGGGCAGGGCCTTGGATGCTGTAGAGCAAGGGGGCATTGCGATCGAAGATCATATAAGTTGTTGTGTGGGGTTGGGTGGTAATCCTGACCGGGATGGCTTTGTTACCCTGGATGCTTGTATAATGGATGAGAAGGCCAATTGTGGTTCGGTTGCCTTTCTGGAGCGAATCAAGCATCCGGTATCCGTGGCTCGGAAAGTGATGGAAGAGACACCTCATGTTATGTTGGTGGGAGAGGGGGCTCAGCAGTTTGCCCTGGAGCAAGGTTTTCCTTTGGAAGATGGGAAGCTGTCGCCCGATGCAGAAAAGGCATATAAAAAGTGGTTGGAAAAATCAGCGTATAAACCAGTCAAGAATATAGAAAGAACGCAGTTGAACAAGGGCAAGGGACCTTATGCTCCATCTATGTTTGATGATGGTTCTTTCAATCACGATACCATGGGTACGATTTGTATTGATTCGCATGGTGATCTTTCGGGCATGTGTACCACCAGTGGCATGGGCTTTAAAATGCGGGGAAGGGTAGGAGATTCCCCGATTATTGGTTCTGGTTTATTTGTTGATAATGAAGCTGGTGCGGCAGTAGCCACGGGGCAGGGAGAAGAAATAATTCGCATCAGTGGTTGTCATCTGGTGGTTGAATTGATGCGCAATGGAGCGACACCGCAAGATGCATGCGAAAAAGCTATTGCCCGGATCGTAAAAAGAGACCCGGTAAAGGCAAAGGACTTTCAGGCTTGTTTTATCGCTATCAATAAGAAAGGAGAACATGGAGCCTTTGCTGTACATCCTGGCTTTAATTACACGATTAGCGATATGACACAAGAAAATAAGGTACTCGATAGTAAGAGTTATTTTTCATAGAAAAAGGCTCCCCCATTTGATCGGAGGAGCCACTTGAATGAGAAATTGAAATCAGATTATTTCAATCTGTTTTTATAAATCTTTTTGTTTGTACGGTTTCACCGGCAATTTCTACCAGATATATTCCGGGTGGAAGTTCATTAATCCCGATTTCTATGGGTTCTCCGGAAGTAAATTCTTTGTGAATGGACTGTATGGGATGTCCATTGACATCCAGAATATGTACAGAACTGATTTTTTCTGAAGCATCTAATTCCAAATAAATTTTTTCCCGTGCCGGATTTGGATATATATTTATTGCTATTGGTTGTAATTGTGTGGAATTAAATCCGGGTTTATTGTCGATCGTGATATCACACTTTACCTCGATGGTCTGGTCATGTAAAAGTTGGACTCCACCACAAACAGCTTGCTTCCAATGTCTGATGATGGTACAGGAACCGTCATCACAATCACCCTCAATGGTTTGACCGAGATAAATGGGAATATACTTTCCACATTGATTAGCAAAATCGGGAAGGGGTGGTATCTGGCAAAAGGCCTGTTGATCTTCCGGAAACGGAATTACAGTAGTGGTGTCTTCCACTATTCTCCATTTAAATTGCTGAAAACAAATCCCCTCATTACCACAGCAATCAATCATTTGATAGGATCGAGTGAGCACATATTCGCAGGAACTTACCAGAAGTAAATCGTCACCCAAATAATTTACCTGAAAGTCCTCACATTCCGGTGAGGTCACAAATTTGTTATCTGGTTCCGGAATTTCTGGGTATTTGCTTACACAACCGAAATTGACCGGATCTGGGCATAGGTTGCCATAGTCGAATGGATTCGGTGTCGGGAAGGTATCGTAGACTGCTTGTTTGTCTTCCGATGGAAAAAATGCTTGATAAAGGATAATTGTTTGATCACAGGATGACTGGTTTTGGCACTGATCTTTTGCGGTAAATGTACGGGTGATGGTAGTCACTCCATTCGTAATATTAATGCTGCTGGCTGCAAGATTTACTTCAACACTGCCACAATTATCTAAAGCGATTACATCGTTAATATCAATAGCCGGAGGCTCGTTAGTGGTGCAATATATTTCGTTAGCGGGACAGTGGATCACCGGTGGCTCAAGATCTACAGTCCACCACACATTTTGCTCGCAGGTTGATACGTTGCCACAATAATCATAGACCGAATATTCGATGGTATAATATCGCTGACAGCCAGATATAAGGGTTTCCGATACATGGGACTTTTTGATTTTTTCAATACCGCAATTGTCCTCGGCGATAATTCCGAAGTCCGGAGATTGCAGCCCTAAATCAGTATGGGAGGGATTGCAGCCCAGATCGATGTCGTTAGGACAATGAATGATTGTTGGGGGCGTATCGTCAACTGTCCAGGTAAAAGTCTGCAGGCAAATAGCACTGTTTCCGCATTCGTCAGATACCGTGTAGATGCGGGATATAGCATACTGGCAGCCAAATACAGTAATGTCCGACAGTGTGGTTTCGACCTTGATAGTACTGCAGGCGTCTTCAGCAACTACTTTGCCAGGAGCGGGCTTTGGGAGAAAATCATTAAGGTCAGTATACGTTGGATTACAGCCCAGATCTTTCCCATCCGGACAGGAAATAATCATCGGAGGGGTTATGTCAGAAGTCCACGTGATCTTTTGTTCGCAAATGGCTTGGTTGCCACAACAATCTTCGGCGATATATTTGCGGATTCGCAATTGATGACAATCACCGGGATTTGATACAATGACATCGGTGAGCCAGGATACTTGGGGGTCGCAGCATTCATCCTTGGCCTTGACGGCGGTGGGATCCGGTGCTGGAATAGCAGCCGGGTTGCAGCCCAAATCAATGTCTGGGGGACAGCTGATTACCGGGGGAGTATGGTCCTCCTTCCAGCTGTAGTGGATGGTGTAGATATATACTGAACCACATTCTGTAAAAACCTGATATTTTCTGATCATAGAGAAATTGCATCCGTCTTTATGGCGCTCATCACCCAGCCATTCGAATTTTTCGTGACAACCAGGAGGGTCGAAATCTTGAGGATCAGGTATGGCACTGGACAGGTCCGGATTGCATCCCAACGAAACGATGATATGGATATCCTCGGGTTTTTCCTTTTCGAGTATAAAGTCAATTTCTTGTGTTAAGGATAAGCGGTTTTTACATTCGTCGACGATTAAATAGGTTCGCTGTAACACATAATGATTATTGCATGGTTGGGGTGTAATTAAATCATTGGCATGGGTAATCTGAGCATTGCGGCAGGCATCAATAATTTTCACTAGCCGGGTATCGGGCTGCGGGATTTCTTTCAGGTCCGTAATACAACCTAAGGTAAGATCCTTAATAGAAGCATTTATTTGTGAATGGGACAAGGTGGGAATTAGTGAGATGACCAACATCGTGATGGTCTCCATCATTGAAGTTTTCATAGACATGATTTGGTTAAGTAATCCCTGGTTGGTTGTGTCCAGGATTTGTTTGTCAACTAATCTCAAAGAGGAGATTTACTTTTAATTCCATAAATTTTGGATTAGGTCTGTAGTTTACCTTTTGGGTTAAGTACTGGTTGCCATTGTCTTTTAAAAGCTCTATATTAAACCAGAAATATGCATTAGATTTTTGATTGCGAAGCAGAAGAGCGGTAAATACGGGTACCCTTCAACGTGTTCAGGGCTGGCTCCATCGATTTTTGATGGGTCACCATGTCTTCGCCCCTCAGAGAACGATGAGCACCGGTCTTTACCCGCTTGCCAACGTCTTGTACGGCGGGCACGTTATTCCTCTGCCTCTTACGACATAACCCTAATACATAATTCCGGTTAAATCCAAATCTGAAATGTTGATGTGGTTTCTATCCAGCAATCTGTTACGGATAAATATTAGGAAAATGGTGTGGGGCCAGCTGGTTTTTCTCTTCTTGGTATTTCATGATCATGGCTGGACACAGTCGGAAATTATCGGAGTTAAAGATTTTGTTTTATCAGGTGATGCGGTCGTTATCGGTGATCAATGCATACGGCTCACACCACCTGTCGATTGGGCCGGTGGGTCGGCATGGTATCGCGACCCCATTGACCTAAAAGGTTCGTTTCAGATGGAGATGGATCTTATGTTGGGGTGTGATGATCAGGGAGGTGCCGATGGGATGGTTTTTGCTTTTACGCCATATCAGGGAATTACTGGGTATTCCGGTGAGGGGATGGGTTTTTCAGGATTAAGGCCTTCTCTGGGGCTGGAAATTGACACCTGGGAAAATGAACATCTTTTAGACCCTCCGGAAGATCACATCGCTCTACTCCAACATGGCCTGGTCAATCATGGGTACAATCTTAAAGGGCCTGTCAAAATACCCAACGTCGAAGATTGTAATCTTCATAAGTTAGCCATTTACTGGGATCATACCCGACATGAATTAAGCGTACTGTTAGATGGAAAAGAGGTGCTAAATTATCAGGAAGATATCGTCGAACATATTTTCTTTGGCGAATCAGAATTGTATTGGGGTGTAACCGCTGCCACCGGGAGATATCACAATCAGCAGGAAATCTGTTTTAGAAAGTTGGAATTTACGCGCCCGCTGGCTAGTTTTCAGTTTCACCCCAGAGAAGTTAAATTACTTCTTAAAGGCAATGTTTTTCCTCTGGACATTGATTATAAAAAATCTCAGACAATACTATCAGAAGATCAATATCCGGAATTAAATAAAGTTTTAAACCTATTATTGGAAAATCCAGCCTATGAATTGGTAGTTGACGGACATGCAGACGAATTTACTTCTCCGGATGCAAATTATAATTTGTCTTTACAACGAATTAAAGTGATTCAGCAATATTTTTCTGACCAAGGTATTTCAGCAAAACGAATTCATCTCAATGCTTATGGTGACAAATATCCGGTCGACAAAAATGATCCCCAAAATGCCTATCTAAAGAATACACGGATCGATATACGATTTTATAATCCCCGCACCTAGTAGATCAACGCATGGGTT
>JAGQWV010000223.1 GCA_020437045.1 Saprospiraceae bacterium
GGGCATGAAAGCTTTCACAGAATTGATGCCGGTGGAAATTGATGAAAAAATTCGTACAAAAAATGATTGGTTGTGGAGGGTGTCGTGGCATGATGGTACTGGTTATGGAGTAGTCTATGAGATTGAGCATAAAACCAGTTCTTTGGTGAAAACGACCGATGGCATTCATTATGATTTGGTGACGCCTTTAGGACTTGATGGAATGCCTAATGAAGCCACCGTGCGCTTTTTGCAAGATGGCACCATGTGCATTATGCATCGGCGGGAGGAAAAGGATAAATTGGGATATTGGGGTGTCAGTGCCAAGCCCTACACGCAGTGGCACTGGAATCCCATGTCGTATCGATTGGGTGGTCCGGATTTTTTGGTGATGGATGATTTTACAATCCTCGCCGGTACACGCACTTATGGGAGGGAAGGTAATAAGACCTCAATCTTGCTGGGAAATCAATTTGGTAATTTCAAAAGTATTTATGAATTGCCATCCGGCGGTGATTGTAGCTATCCGACTTTTGTAGAGGAGGAAGATCGTGTTCTCATGACGTACTATTCTTCGCATGAAGGCCGTGCTGCCATCTATCTGGTAGAAATCCCCAAAGCTTTTATAGAGCAGGCTAAAACACCCTGGCTGGAGATTACGGACAATGGAAGGTATCTGCAGACGGAAGATGGGACTCCATTCTTTTGGTTAGGAGGCACCGCATGGGAGTTGTTACATCGATTAAATCGGGAAGAGGTAATTGCGTATTTGGATAATCGGGCAGCAAAGGGATTTACGGTCATTCAAACAGTAGCGCTGGCCGAACTCGATGGGTTAAATACACCTAATGCTTATGGTCATAAACCACTGATGGATAATGATCCCACCCGGTTGAATGACGCTTACTTTAAACATGTGGATTTTGTGTTTTCCGAAGCAGAGCGAAGAGGGATGTATATTGGGTTCCTGCCCACCTGGGGAGATAAATTCAATCTGGCCACCTGGGGTACCGGGCCATTGGTCTTTACGCCATCTAATGCGGAAACGTTTGGAAGACTTCTGGCAAAGCGTTATAAAGACCGACCAAACTTTGTTTGGATCCTTGGTGGAGACCGGTGGCCTGAAGATGAGGAAGATAATCAAATAATCCGGGGAATGGCCCGGGGAATCCGATCGGTAGATACCCGGCATTTGATAACCTATCATCCAAACGGAGCAAAGAGTGCTACTGATTTTTTTGCCACCGACGACTGGCTCCAGCTGGACATGATTCAGTCGGGTCATGATCGCGATGCCAAGGAATATGCTTACGTGTGGAAAGACCGGGCTAAAAGCCCGGTACGTCCGGTCATCAATGGTGAACCTCGCTATGAGGATCATCCTAATAAATTTAGACCCTTAGAACATGGCTGGATGGATGCGGTCGATGTACGGCAGACTGCATGGTGGACCATGCTCGCTGGAGCGGCCGGCTATACCTATGGATGTCATGATATCTGGCAGATGTGGTCATATGAGCAAAAACCCGTCAACGGGGCAAGAACGGTCTGGTATAAGGCGTTGGATCTACCCGGATCGGAAGAGGTCGGAATTATGCGGCGTTTTTTTGATCACTTTGACTGGCAAGGATTGGAGAATGATCAAACGTTGATTATTTCTGAAAATCCAGAAGATTCTACATTTCAGATGGCGGCGATTAGCCAGTCACAGGATTTAATCATTGCTTATGTGCCTTCCGGAAAATCCATACAAGTGGATCTGTCACGAATCCAGGGTTCCCAGGTGCTTGCTTATTGGTTTAATCCCCGAGATGGAGGTAAGCAAATCATCGGCAGTTATAAGACATCTGAAAATCCCACGTTTGAACCGTGGTCCAAAGGATGGGGAAGTGATTTCGTGCTGGTGGTCATGGAAGAAGATTCTGGATATTCTTTTTGAAAAAGATCTGTAGTTGATACTGAATTAGTCTTAGAAGGAACTTCAGCAAAACAAAAAATCCATGGTCGCTTTAGTTACATAGCATACCATGGACCAAAATGCCGTAAGCTCTGATTGCATAGCTTTGGGGACATAACAAAAATCTAATTGGCTTTATAGAGATACGACACCAAGCGAGTGGTCACTTTTTTTGCGATGAAAAACTATAGACAGAGGCAAATGGACAAAATTTTTATGGTCATTGATCCACTGGATATTTGACCCAGTCATTACTCAACAAATACTGATCCTCTTGATTATGCCAAAATAAAAAGCGTTTCCGTTGGAATTTTTTAAATCGGATCGGATAAGTTTTACTTGTTTCAATGTTATAGACGGGGCCATCCTGAATATGAATATGCAGATGACAAATGTCAGTATTACCCGACATACCCGCTTTCCCAATCAATGCACCGGACTGGACGTTATCGCCTACCTTTAGAGGAATACTGTAAGGTTGAAGATGAGCCAGAGCCGCGTACAGGGTATCATGGAATTGAATGACTATATGATTGCCGGCCAATTTATCTCTCTCCCTGACTGGATGATCGGGAAGTGTATCAATGATGTAGACCACTTTTCCATCTACCGGAGATAAAATTTCTGCACCATAGGTATTGCTTTCTTCGGCGCCGTTAAATAATTTTCCATTTTTTCCAACGCGCGAAATATCGATCGCATATTTTTGACTGGGGATTCTGTCGTGATGATTTGTCAAAATACTGGCTCCGGCTCCCGTTGCTATCCAGGTACCTTCAAATGGTAAATCGACAATAACCGATTGGTCAACCGGTGGATATTTATTCGCGCTTATGAAAAGGAGATTTAAGTAAATTCCGACAATTAAAAAGATCACCGAAATAATGATATTTAGGATTCTTGCGGGTCGTCTGGGCAAAATGTGACTATTGTAATAACTCTCTGAGATCCAGATAAGGATCATTAGAAAGAGCAAAGCTATCTTTAAGCCATTGGGAGCGAATATGTTTCCTTTCTGAAGAACGAAAATAAAATCGATCAGCCCCATTAAGAAGATGGGCAATAAAATAATAGTAAAAAATCTGAAGAATTTAAAAGGAAGTCTTTCCTGGTTTATTAGAATTCTTTGTTTTTTGGTTTTATAATAAAATATATACCTGCTAATCAGGATTAAACTTAAGATCGTTATGGTTATATAGTATCCCGATTTTACAATTTGTTCAAATTCTTGCATATTTAGCCACTTTGAGTGTATTTAATTTGTGTTGATTTACCTCAATTTCTACTATTTAATTTTGCCAGTTCTTTAGTCGGTCAAGATATAAATAACTTTCTACAAATTTTCGATGCGGGGCATTGGTTAATTTTTCCAGCAGATTTAGTGCCGAGATATAACTAGCCAAATTTCCATTAGAAGAACTGAATTTTCCATCTTCGACAAAAGTGACCAAACTATCATTTTGAACAACAAGATCCGGATAGTCTTCCTGCAATTGTTTTCCACCACCAATCCAGGTGACTATTTTATGCCCATGGGCAATACCCGACTCACCAATTAATTGGGCTCCTGCACAATTACTTACGATATAGTCAGTTTGTTCATTCATCTCTTTGATAAAATTGACAATCGCTGGGTTATGTACCTGACTGTACATATCGTAGGCACTGGGAACAAATAATGCTGTCAATCTTGGGCAGTTGTCGAATGCATAATCGGGGACAAAATGCATGCCTTCTTCCGTAGTAATGGTAGACCCATTTTCGGCAATCGTGATTACATTAAAAAGTCGCTTCCCGTCTTCTGTCGGTTTTGCAAATACATCTGATGCAGCGATTACCTCACTCTGCAGCACCCCGTTATACATCAAGAGACCAATCGTAGGAAGTGCGGGATCAAGGGTGGTAGTCGGTGACTCTGGGATGTTTTGCATTCGGGTATCAGCAGAGTCGGAAGGAACAAAGTCACAGCTTACCAGAATCATCGAAAAAAGTATAAGCGTAAATTGAACATTTGTCATGTAGTTAGTTTTAGTACTAGTGCAGCATTTCCGCAGTAACTGATATTAGTGTCGAGATAATTTTTTGTCAGATCGAAAAAGCGAAACCGCGTATGGCCTTAGTCACACAAGGCTTTCGATGATGATGAGATGGCGAAAAAGAAGCCGACAATAGTATTAGTTATTGTGGAAATGCTGCACTAG
>JAGQWV010000006.1 GCA_020437045.1 Saprospiraceae bacterium
AGGATTATCAAGATAAAGCACTGGATTCTTTCCCGCCCTAAACTGAACACCCTGGTGCTCGGAAGGAGAAAATCCATTGCCCCAGGACCGGGCATATAAAGGTTGTCCTGTTTTATCTTTGGTTACCAGGACTACAAATGCCGGCAGGTTTTCATTGTCGGTACCCAAGCCATAACTGAGCCAGGCACCAATAGAAGGCCTTCCGGGAAACTGCGATCCTGTTTGAATAAAGGTCACGGCCGGATCGTGGTTAATGGCCTCTGTATACATTGATTTTACAATGCAAAGTTCATCAGCAACTTGCGAAGTATAAGGGAGAAGATCACTCATCCAGGCTCCCGACTCGCCTCGCTGTTTAAACTTAAAAGGTGAACCGACCAGTGGAAATGAACTTTGCCCGGAAGTCATCCCGGTGAGTCGCTGTCCTGAACGCACAGATTCGGGAAGTTCCTGACCATGCATCTGCTGCAGCAAAGGCTTATAGTCAAACAAGTCCAATTGAGATGGCGCACCACTTTGAAACAGGTATATGACCCGCTTTGCCCGAGGGGCGATATTTGGATTGCCGGGACGACTACCTCCCGTTTCCGTTCCCATAAAACTCGAAAGGGTGAGAGCACCCAATCCCAGAGATGTCTTACTTAAGAAATCTCTTCGACTATATCCCTTATCCGTATGGTGACAGTGTTGCATATCTGTGATGTTATCAGTAATTATCTTTTCATGTATGCTTCATCCATATTCAGCATGGTGCTGCCGACCATCGCCATAGCAGCCCGTTTCTGCAACGGAAGCTGAAGATCGCTGACGCGATTACCCACAGCCAATAATTCCGTTGCCTTTGCATTGTCGCGAGAAAATTCTTCCAGACTCTCCTTATAGATAGCTGTCAGCACTTCCACTTCTTCCGGTATTGGTCGGCGGCCGGTGACCAATCTAAATCCATAGACCATTTGGTCCTTAAGCGTAATACCACCCTCACGGAGCATTCGTTCTCCAAGAATTCTGGCAGCCTCAACATATTGAGGGTCATTAAGTAATACCAGGGCCTGCAAAGGTGTATTGGTAGATTCTCTTGATATATGGCAGACATCCCGGCTGGGCACATCAAAAATAGTCATTGATGGTGGAGGAGATGTTCTCTTAATAAAGGTATATAAACTACGCCGGTAGAGTCCATCTCCCTCGTCGGGTATGTACCTCAGCAACTTATAGGAAAATGTTCCTTTCTCTATCCATAGTCCTTCAGGTTGATAAGGTTTTACACTGGGACCTCCAATTTTTCGCACTAGAAGACCACTGGCGGCCAAGGCATTATCGCGAATCATTTCTGCAGGCCATCTTAATGTCACCCCACGAGACAGGTAGATGTTTTCCGGATCTTTTTCTTTTTGAGTTGGATCCGTTTCCGAGCTTTGCCGGTAGGTTGCTGACATGACAAATGATTTAAGGAGAGACCTTACATCCCACCCACTTTCCTGAAAGGTAACAGCCAACCAATCCAGTAATTCCGGGTGGGAGGGCAGAGCACCCTGGTTTCCAAAATCACGGGCAGTTTGTACGATTCCCCGTCCAAAAATCATTTGCCAATAACGGTTGACTGTGGCTCTGGCAGTAAGTGGATGTTTGGGATCAAACAACCAAATTGCCAAACCCAGTCGGTTTCGAGGCAGATTGTCCGGAAAAGGCAAGATCTCAGGAGGAGTGGATGGATCTACCTGTTCACCAGGTGCATCATATTGTCCTCGATTTAAGACATGCGTAGCTCTTGGCATGTTCATCTCTTCCATCACCATTACTTCCGGTACAGTATCCATTAGCCCGATCATCTCTTGCACCAAGTCATTGCGCTTTTTTTGAAGGGCAAGCCATTTAGGGTTATGGACCAAAGTGTGGTCTATTCGCAGGGCATCATTGTCTGTATTCTCCCCCGCCAGATAAGCAATTTCTAATGAAGACAATACCCGGTTATAAAGATAGATTTCATCAATTTTTCCCTTAAATATTCCATTGTCTCCGGTAAATGCACGATAACTTTTTGAGATGCGCAGGGGCTGATGTACCTCTTCATTAGCTCCCGCAGAAATGGTTCGAATATTTTTATATAATCGATTATAGATCACGTCGACCGAAACTTGTGCTCCGTTAATGTAGATCTTGACACCTTCAGCCTTGCCAGAACCATCATAACTAAATGCTACATGTGTCCAGGTATTCAGTAATACGGAATCCTGAGTTTTTACATGAATCAAGTTGTGAGGCAGTGCATTGATGAGTCTCAGGGAGATTTGATTATTGTCTTCCAGATAAAAGTCCCAACCCCGCCAGTAATTATTTTTATTACCCGCATTTCCAATGAGTACCTGAGTCTTTGTCAGTTGACGTTTCTTAGTATTGATCCACATCGCCGCCGAGGCAGGAGTAGGAACATCCAGTTCTGGAACTTCTGAAAGATATACCTCGTCATACTCATTATCAAAAAAAACTGCTTTACCAATCTTTCCTTCAACCAGGGGAGGATCACCGTTAGCATATACAGAGGTATTTCCGTCAAAGATGTTTAGACCTTTCGGGTTTCGTGCTTTTTTCTCGAAAGACAGATGATTGATTTGCCCTTGGTGAATCTGATCTTTTACACGGGTGAGGTACTGTTTGGTGGCAGCGATGGTAGCGGCTTCCTTTTCCAACTCATTAGTGGCCTGGATAATTGATTGTTGAAGATCCTTAAGCTTTTGATCTGTTTCTGGAGAAGTGAGCTTTAGCAACGGTCCGTAATTTCCATCGTCCCCGGTCATCCCCACTTCCCGCACATTGTTGAAGAAAGCACTTAAGGCATAATAGTCCTTTTGAGAAATAGGATCAAACTTATGATCATGACACCGGGCACACTCCATGGTCAGACCCATTAGGGCAGTAGCAGTGGTATTGGTACGATCGGCCACATATTCCAACCGGAACTCTTCGTCGATAGCACCACCTTCAGCGGTCATCGGATGATTCCGGTGAAAGGCTGTTGCCAGAATTTGTTCACGAGTGGGATTGGGCAACAAATCTCCAGCCAACTGTTCTGTGACAAATTGATCATAGGACATGTTGGATTGGAAAGCTTTAATCACCCAGTCACGCCAGGGCCAGGCATTTCGCCATCCATCCGCGTGGAGACCGTGTGAGTCGGCATATCGTGCCACATCCATCCATTCCATAGCCAATCGCTCGGCTCCTGCATCACTGGCTAACAATTGATCAACCACCTTTTCGTAAGCTTCAGATGAATTATCATTTAAAAAAGCATCGATATCATCCAATTTTGGAGGTAAACCCGTCAAATCCATATACACTCTCTTGAGTAGTGTTTCTTTCGATGCTTCATTGGAAGGAACCAGACTATGGGATCGGAGTGATTTCTGAATAAAAAGATCGATTTCATTATTCACTTTCCATTCTGGTGTTGTTGGCTCCGGTGGATTAGTCTTTACGGGTGCTATAAATGCCCAATGAGGTTTGTACTCAGCACCCTGTTCTATCCATTTGACAATCATTGCCTTATCTCTGGCAGACAAGTGCAATTTAGAGTCCGGTGGAGGCATGATCATGTCTTCTTCTTCAGAAATTATGTGCTGATATACCGCACTCTTAGCCAGATTATGTTCAACCAGCGCTGTATTTCCACTTTCCAGTTTGGATTTCGAAATTTTTTCCACGTCTAATCGCAATCCTCCTTTTCGGGCAAGCTCATCAGGACCATGACATGAATAGCACCGGTCAGATAAAATTGGTTTTATGTCAAAGTTATAATCAACATATTTCGGCAAGTTGACATATTCATCATTGATCTCATCTGGCAGTTTTTCACCACAACTCAACAAGAGAAGTACGCAAAGCGCACCCAGAGTCGCTAATTTTATTACATTCATCTTAGAAATGGATGGCACTGAAAATAGTGAAAAAAGATGTCTTATGGACAACATTTTAGGTATTGGTACAGTAAATGAAGGTAGAACTTCAAACACAATAACAGAACTATGATCCTCGTCGCCACTCTCCTTTTAATACTTTCCTCATGCCATAGCGATGTCATATCCAGACATGATGGAATTGCCTCTTATTATGCAGATAAGTTTCATGATCAACGAACAGCCAGTGGAGAGTTGTATGACACGAGTAAATATACTGCTGCTCACCGTGATTTGCCTTTTGGTCAGCAACTGAGAATCATCAGAAGAGATGACGGAAGGAGTGTCATTGTTACCGTTAATGATAGGGGACCTTTTAATAAGAGGAGAATCGTCGATCTTTCAAAAGCGGCTGCAAGAGACCTGGGTATGCTTCATCAAGGAATACTAAAAGTTACCGTAGAGGTAATCGAATAAGCATTTTCAAATCAATATGGATGTAAACAGTTTTAAATCGTCTTTAACTCGGGAAGCTCCACCCCCTGAGTACAACCAAATCTTAAGGGCTTTGTGGTATGATGGCAAAGGAGATTGGGAAATAGCTCATGAAATCGCCCAGGAAATATCAGGGTCATCCGGGTCCCATATTCACGCCTATTTACACCGGAAGGAAGGAGATGACTGGAATGCCGGATATTGGTATCGGCAAGCAGGACAACCGGTGCCGAAAATCTCATTGAACGAAGAATGGGAGAACCTTGTTGAACATTACCTAGGATAGGCCATTACGGCTTGTTCAACAAAAAATATTGTATCTTTTCGAGGTCAAAATTATAAGGGATGAAAAGAAGAAATGTATTAAAAAATATGTCTCTGGCGGCTGGAGCCATTGCTCTCAATAAAAAGGTGCTAGGAGCCAGTACCAGTCCAGCACTTTTTGCTGATTCGCAGATCAAACATTCGGTGTGTCGTTGGTGCTACAATGGAATTGAATTGGATGCACTGTGCGAAGCTGCACAAGAGATTGGAATTCGTTCGATCGAAATTGTTGGCCCCAAGGATTGGCCTACACTCAAAAAATATAATCTCGAATGTGCCTTGGCAACGGATTCATTTGCGAGTATACCCAATGGATTTAATGAACCAAAGTATCACCATGATCTGCAAATGAATTATAAAGGTCTGATTACTGCCGCCGCAGATAACGGAGTGCCAAACGTGATTGTTTTTTCCGGCAATCGAAATGGAATGGATGACATGGTAGGACTGGAAAATTGCGCAGTTGGACTTGAGCCTCTGGTAAAACATGCAGAAGACACCGGAGTGATGATTGTCATGGAACTCCTCAATAGCAAGGTAAATCATAAGGACTACATGTGTGACCATACTCCCTGGGGTGTGGAACTTGTTGAGAAAATCGGCTCGCCAAATTTCAAACTCCTCTATGACATTTATCATATGCAAATTATGGAGGGTGATGTCATTGCAACGATTCGATCAGCGAATGAACATATTGCTCACTACCATACGGGAGGGGTGCCGGGAAGGCATGAGATTGATGATAGTCAGGAACTCTATTATCCCGCTATTATCAAAGCCATAAAAGAGACTGGCTTTGACGGCTATTTAGCACAGGAGTTTATTCCTGCCAGAGAAGATAAGATTGCCAGCCTGAAACAGGGAGTTGAGATCTGTACGGTTTGAGAATAGGGATTTAGGCGATTTTAAAACCATCGTGGATCAATTTTTCCTGAAAATCGTTCTATCATTGCATTTGTTTAAAAAATTAGAACAAGATGTGGGTAGACCGGGTATACCTGCGTATAGGTTGCATTCCGCTGTTGTGGTTGGTACTTAGTTGTGGTTCATCCATACAGCAGGGAGAATTTGTCCCTGATCCGATCATCACGGAGCCGAGGGAAATAATGTCACTTAAGATCGGCAGTCCTGCTCCTGATTTCCAGTTACCCGGGGTAGATGGTCGGTGGTATTCCTTAGATGATTTTAAGAAAGAAGTATTGGTCGTTGTTTTTCTGTCCAATTACTGTCCGTATGCTCAAGTGTATGAAGATCGGTTACTTGAGTTTTATCAGGACTATCAGAACAAGGATGTGGATCTGGTGGTGATTTCTCCCAATAGTCCCCTAGCCGTTCCTGATGATGCCCAGGGATATAGTGATTTGGATGATAGCTATGAAGCGATGAAGATTCGCGCGGAAGAAAAAGACTTTCCCTTCCCCTATCTTTATGATGGAGATAAGCAGAAAGTCTCTGCTGCATATGGTCCAAAAGAGATACCTGTAGCCTATATATTTGACAGACAAAGAACCCTTCAGTATCGGGGTCGAATTGACTATTCACATGTTTGGAAAAGTGCAAATGCAGAAGATCTTCGTTTATCAGTTAATGCTGTATTAAGAGGTGGTTCGATCATCAGGCGAGAGCGAGACAGTCCAGGGTGTAAAATCTATTGGTCCTGGGATCAGGCTGACACAGACACTTTAAACAAATTATGGCAGGAGTCTCCAGTTGCTGTCCAGGAAATCGATATGGACAGTCTGAAGACATTGATGGTCAATTTTTCCAGGGATCTCCGCGTGATCAACTTCTGGGCCACCTGGTGTGGTCCTTGTAAGAAAGAGTTTCCTGAATTTCTCAAGATGAGACGGATTTACCATCAAAGACCAGTGGAGTTAATATCGGTATCACTGGATGATCTCGAGAATCATGCTGAGGTATTAGCTTTTCTGCAACAAATGCATGCTCCGGGAAAAAATTACCTTCTGACGGAAAAAGACAAGGATAGAGTACGAAAAGAAGTTTATGAGGATTGGGACGGTAGTTTACCATTTACGATTATGGTGGAACCATTTGGTGAACTCTACAAGATTTGGCAAGGGCCTTTTGATGCGCTGGAAGTAAGAAAGGCAATTGTTGACCACCGCCTGCTTGGACGATATCTCCCCTATTAGCAATGGAGCTTCTGATAATATTCTGCAACTTAATCTACGGGTGTCCTTCTCTTTTTGGAGAAGAAGTGTGACAAATAAGAAATGATGATGTCGATCAACATAAGCAGTATATCCAAACTTCGTCGTATTGGTTTGATACTGATGATATTTGCAATTAGTGCCAGGATTGGGAACACGCAAACTTACCACTTCGCTAATCCGATTGTCAAACAGCGTGCAGATCCCTGGGTGTATAAGATCGATAGTATCTATTATATGACAGCTACCGTGCCCGAGTATGATCGCATTGTTTTGAGGAAATCCAAAACTATCGAAGGATTAAGCAGTGCCGTAGAGCAAGTTGTCTGGCACAAGCATGAGAAGGGAGTCATGGGACATCACATTTGGGCACCTGAACTGCACCGAATTAATGGCATCTGGTATATATACTTTGCCGCTGGTGAGGCGGAAAATATCTGGAATATTCGTATGTGGCTTTTGTCCAACCCGTCCACCGATCCTACCCTGGGTGTTTGGAAGGAAGAAGGTCAGATATGGACAGAGAAAGAATCTTTTTCGTTGGATGCCACTACTTTTGAGCATAAGGGTCACCTGTATTTAGTGTGGGCACAGAATGTAAGAGGGGGAGAACATGGTACCGCATTGGTTATGTCAGAAATGAAAGATCCCAAGACCCTGGTGGGACCCGAAATAATTTTAAGCGAACCGGAATTTAACTGGGAGCGAATGAAGTATAATGTCAACGAAGGACCGGCTGTCCTCAAGAAAAATGGTAAAATTTTTATTACGTACTCCGCCAGTGCCACAAATCATAATTATTGTATGGGTATGCTCTGGATCAATGAAAATGAGGATTTAATGGATGCTACCAGGTGGCAGAAATCCCCCGGCCCTGTGTTTAGTACCAATGAAGATGTGAAGAGGTATGGACCAGGTCACAATTCCTTTACCACAGCCGATGATAATGAAACAGTGATTTTCATTTACCATGCACGGGACTATAAAGAGATTCAGGGGCATGAATTGTCGGATCCTAACCGTGATACTTATGCAAAACAGGTCTATTGGACGGCTCGCGGATTTCCCGATTTTGGTCAAAACGAAAGGTAACTGATCAATAAACTGGTAATCTCAGTTTTTACCTTTCTGAAAATCTAACAATAACTGCTTTGTTTCTTCATTGATGTTTTTCATGTCTTTGAGAAATTCATAGGCTTTCCTGGCTACGTATCGATTGTCACTTTTCAGGATTTTTGCCACCACAGATACAGTAGCTTGATCGGCGATAGAATGGAAGGCAT
>JAGQWV010000224.1 GCA_020437045.1 Saprospiraceae bacterium
AAGCAGAATGTGTTTGATGATTTTATTGCCGCTGGAGAATTTCTGATTGCCGAACAATACACGAGTTCGGATAAACTAGCTATTATGGGGGGATCCAATGGTGGTTTGCTTGTCGGTGCATGTCTGACGCAGAGGCCAGATCTTTTTCAGGTAGCTATCCCGAGGGTAGGCGTTCTGGACATGTTGCGTTATCATGAATTTACCATAGGCTGGGCATGGGCTGAGGACTATGGCCGGAGCGATGATCCAGATGCCTTTAAGTATTTGATCAAGTATAGTCCCCTGCATAACATTAAGAAAGTTGAATACCCGGCAACCTTTATCATGACTGCAGATCATGATGATAGAGTTGTGCCTGCTCATTCCTTTAAATTTGCAGCAGAATTGCAGCATCAGCAACAGGGAAATGAACCGGTCTTAATACGGATTGAGACGAGTGCCGGTCACGGAGCCGGAAAGCCGACCAGTAAACTTATTGACGAAAATGCTGATATGCTTAGCTTTATGCTATATAATATGAATGAAGAAGTCTCGTATAAAAAATTGGATCAATAATCGTTAGTCTGGTCAATATCGGATTTTTACCCATTCGGATCTGGGACATACTCGACATCATTGTGGTCGGGCTTTTGCTGTATGCTGTTTATCGACTTCTGAGAGGGAGCATTGCCTTAAATATAGTAGTGGGTATCATCTTACTATATGTGCTCTGGGGGATTGTGGGCATTTTGGAAATGCCCTTATTATCGGAAATTCTGGGACAATTTGTGAGCGTAGGATTTATTGCCCTGATCATTATTTTTCAACCGGAAATACGCAGATTTCTTTTATACATTGGAAATACCACCTTGAGAGGTAGGGCGGGAATTCTTGGAAAATATCTGAAGACGAATGTGAGAGAAGGACGGGAAAAGAACATCAAACAGATCGGGGATGCGATATTGAATATGGCATCGGAAAAGGTCGGGGCTCTGATTGTCTTGCCCAAACACCTGAATATTGAAGGTTATACGGATTCCGGTCAAATCATTGATGCGAAAATTACGGAGGAACTTATCCGTAGCATTTTTAATAAATATGGGCCCTTGCACGACGGTGCCATGGTCATCTATGCCGGAAAGATACATGCGGTGAGTTGTGTCTTGCCCATTTCCAGCAACCCTAGTCTACCTCCCGGTTTGGGCTTGCGTCACCGGGCTGGTTTAGGATCTTCGGAAAACAGCGACACCGTGGCTCTGATCGTATCTGAAGAAACAGGTGATATCTCCGTGGCACGAAAAGGAAGATTGGAAACCGGTTTATCCAAGAAAATGCTATTGGCTATTTTAGATGAACATTTTAATTAATTGCGTTTTAAAAGATATCAGAAAAGAGATATGGAAAAAGTACAATCTTATATAGAAGAAAATAAGGAAAGGTTTCTGGAAGAGCTACTCAACCTATTGAGGATACCCAGTATTAGTGCTGACTCTAAATATAAGGGGGATGTAGCCCGGGCAGCTGAAGCCGTGAAAGAACATCTTCTTAATGCCGGAGCACAAAGCGCAAAAATCTACCAAACCAAAGGCCATCCAATCGTATTTGGCGAACGAATTGTTGGTGATCATTTACCGACAGTTTTAGTGTATGGACACTACGATGTACAACCTCCTGATCCGCTCAATCTTTGGGACTCACCACCCTTTGAGCCCGTAATTAAGAAAACAAAAATACATCCGGAAGGTGCGATTTTTGCCAGGGGCTCATGTGATGATAAAGGACAACTCTTTATGCATGTGAAAGCACTGGAGAGCATGGACCGAACCGGTGAGATTCCCTGTAATTTGAAATACATTTTTGAAGGTGAAGAGGAAGTAGGATCCAACAATCTGGAAAGCTTCTGTCGCGAGCATAAAGAGCTTCTTGCCTGTAATGTGGTACTGATTTCAGATACTTCCATAATTGCTAATGACACACCCAGTATTACTACTGGTTTACGGGGATTGAGTTATGTAGAGGTCGAGGTAGATGGTCCGGTAAAAGATCTCCATTCGGGTACTTATGGTGGTGCGGTTGCCAATCCGATCAATGTGCTGGCCTCCATGATTGCATCTTTAAAAGATAAGAACAAACATATCACCATTCCCGGCTTTTATGACGACGTGGTCGAACTGTCAGAGGAAGAGCGAGAAGCCATTAATCAGGCACCATACGATGAAGAGACTTACAAGGAAGATCTTCAAGTCAACGATTTGATGGGGGAAAAAGGCTATACCACCATCGAACGAACTTCTATACGACCTACTCTGGATGT
>JAGQWV010000225.1 GCA_020437045.1 Saprospiraceae bacterium
CAGGCAATTTTATAATAAAAAACCAAAATTCGATGCTTATCCCAGTCATAGGGATTTTCCCGGATTAGTTTAGCTAGTTCCGGCATCTTCTTCACACCTTCACTAAAAGTACCCTGTAAGAAATGGAGATTAACCAAATGTATATAGTGATATAATTTGTATAGGCCCTCCTGGTTTAATGTCCGAATGAGCCCCCGTTGAGGAATGCTATTGAGAACTTCGAGCATACTTTCAAATCGCTCATCACTTAGCGAGATGTACAAACTGGTCAATAGATTATGTATCGATTTCAGATACAGGGACGTCTCTTCAACGAGCATATCCGGATATTCCTCAAAAAGCTCGTACCATTTTCGCGTATACCGATAAAAATTGGCAAAATCCTGGTTCATATAGTGAAACCATCCGTAAGCCTGATACAAATAAAGTTTTTCATAAAAATCCAGCTGATCGACATCATAAACCGGCAGATTTGATTCAAAAAAATCATGCAAATACTGATGGTCATTTTTATTTCTGACATGCCCTACTTTTAAATATAGGCCATAAAGCTGAAGCGCCAAGTTGCTGAACGCCTGGGTACGTTCGATCTTTTTAGTAAGTTGAACCGCTTCTTTCTTTAATTCTTCTGCTCTATTTTCAATACTTCTGGTTATGTATTGCGACTCAATGAATTTTTCAAATTCCAGGATATTTAAGGCAAGTACATATTGATTGTAGCGTAAAGCTATTGGTTTGGTTCGACTTAGTATTTCCAGACTCTGTCGATACAAGCCCTTATCGTATAAAATTCTGGCATAATCTATACGCTCTCTGATATCGATTTCCGACGTATTCTGTCGACTCAACAAGCGAAGGCAGATCAATAATTGCTTGTAAAGATGCGCTTTCAGATTGGACAATTGTCTTTTCTTAATAGAAGGAATTCTTTCCAGCACTTGCGCCTCATCAAATTTACCCGTGCGGCTGATTTCATCGAACAAATGGAGAAAAAGGATATCATCTGATGTTTGATTTCTGGTCACAAACAGCCGAAAACTTCTCTTTTCAGCTTTGGTAAGTGAATTAATCAGCTGTACAAGGTAATCCGTTTTAGGAGTGGGCATTGTAACTCTAGGCTTTATATTTTACTGAATATCAAATACTTAACATACGCAAAGATACGTCTTATCTTGTAATGACAAGTCATATTTTACTTCCGCTGGCCCGATTGACATCCTATTTTTATGTATCGGAACCAGTCATAAACTTAGATAAAAATGGAGAAGACCAGAATCCAAATTTTCGATACAACCTTAAGGGATGGTGAACAGGTACCTGGATGCAAGCTTAATAAAGAGCAAAAATTGCGTCTGGCCAGGACCCTGGAAGATTTAGGAGTAGATGTAATCGAAGCTGGATTTCCCATCAGTAGCCCGGGTGATTTTGATGCCGTTAGTGCCATTAGTGAGGCCGCTGGTGATGTGACAATATGTGCTCTTTCCCGGGCCGTCGAAAAAGATATTGACGCCGCAGCTGGCGCGATTCGAAAAGCCAGAAGACCAAGAATTCACACCGGTATAGGCACTTCGGATTCTCATATAAAATTCAAATTTAACTCCACTCGTGAAGCCGTTATTGAAAGAGCAGTGGCAGCGGTCAAATACGCAAAGAAATTTGTAGAAGATGTGGAATTTTATGCTGAGGATGCCGGCCGAACAGACAATGAATACCTGGCCCGCGTTTGTGAAGCAGTGGTAAAAGCTGGAGCCACAGTACTTAATATACCTGATACTACCGGCTACTGTCTCCCTAGTGAGTATGGTGCAAAGATTAAATACCTCGTTGACCATGTCAAAGGTGTGGAAAATGTCACCATCTCCACCCATTGTCATAACGATCTGGGTTTGGCAACAGCAAATTCCATCGAAGGCGTGATCCATGGGGCTACACAAATCGAATGTACCATCAATGGATTAGGGGAACGGGCAGGAAATACGTCTCTCGAAGAATGTGTTATGGTTCTGAAGCAACATCCATATCTGGGTTTCTACACAGGAATAAATACTAAACTTCTCAATCCGGTGAGCAAACTCGTCTCCGAAGAAATGGGGATGCCTGTGCAACCCAATAAAGCTATAGTTGGGTCCAATGCATTCGCGCATTCTTCGGGCATACATCAGGATGGTGTAATAAAGAAACGAGAAACATATGAGATCATTGATCCTCTGGAAGTGGGTGTCGATAAATCATCAATTATCCTAACTGCGCGGTCTGGCCGGGCTGCCCTGGCATATCGTCTGAAGGAGTTGGGGCACCACATAACCAAGTTGGAATTGGATGCCCTTTACGATCGCTTCCTGGAGATAGCCGATATCCAAAAAGAAGTTGTTGATAAAGACCTCCAGCAGCTGATCGCCAGCAAAGATGCTGTGATTGCAGCATTTACTGAAAAAAATTAGTTTTCAATTATTTCGAATATAAACAATGGGTAAAACACTTTTTGAAAAAGTATGGGAAGCGCATGTCGTCGATTCAGTAGAAGGTGGCATGGAAGTACTTTATATTGATCAACATTTGATTCATGAAGTAACCAGTCCTCAGGCATTTCAGGGATTGCGAGATCGAAAGATCTCTGTGGCAAGACCCCAACGTACGCTGGCTACAGCTGATCATAATGTGCCAACTAAAGATCAACACTTGCCAATACGAGAAGAACTTTCCAGGAAGCAGGTACAAAAGCTGGTGGAAAATTGTGATGAATTTGGCGTGACTTTATATGGCTTAGGCCACCCTTATCAGGGCATTGTTCACGTAATTGGACCAGAATTGGGTATCACCCAACCGGGAATGACAATTGTCTGTGGAGACAGTCATACCTCCACCCACGGAGCATTCGGTGCAATTGCCTTTGGTATTGGAACGAGTCAGGTCGAGCAGGTCTTGGCCACTCAATGTCTTCTGCTAAGCCGACCGAAAAAAATGAGAATCAATGTAGAAGGTAAGTTAGCAAAGGGAGTCCTTGCGAAAGACATCATTCTCTACATCATTTCCAAACTGACAGCAGCAGGTGGCACAGGATACTTCATCGAATATGCCGGTTCGGCAATCAGGGACCTTAGCATGGAAGGAAGGATGACTATCTGCAATATGAGTATCGAGATGGGAGCGCGCGGAGGAATGATCGCGCCCGATAAGACGACTTTTGATTATGTAGAGGGAAGGGAATTTGCTCCTAAAGGTGAGGCATTTGAAAAAGCCAAAGACTACTGGAGCACTTTGTATTCAGATGAAGATGCTCAATTTGACAAAGAGTACCACTTTAAAGCAGAAGACATTGAGCCCATGCTGACCTACGGTACAAATCCGGGGATGGGTATAAAGGTTACTGATTCGATTCCTTCAGGAAGTGCTGATCAAGGAGAAACATCTTTTAAAAAGGCCTTGACTTACATGGGACTTCATTCCGGTGAGCATCTTGTTGGTCATGGGATCAACTACGTATTCATTGGCAGTTGCACTAATTCACGAATCGAGGACCTTCGCCTGGTTGCAGAGTTTATTAAGGGAAAGAAGGTAGCTCAGAATGTCAACGCTATGGTGGTACCTGGTTCGCAGCAAGTTAGAAAACAGGCCAGAGCGGAAGGATTAGATCAAATTTTTATCGAAGCTGGATTTGATTTTCGTGAAGCCGGATGCTCAGCATGTCTCGGCATGAATGAAGATAAGGTCCCAGCCGGGGAATATTGTGTCTCTACCAGTAACCGTAATTTTGAAGGCAGACAGGGACCGGGAGCACGCACCATACTTGCAAGTCCCCTTATGGCTGCAGTAACAGCCATCGAAGGTAAAATTGTTGACATCCGAGAATATCTATAGTAAAAAATTTATGGAAAAAATAGAACTATTGAAATCAAGCTGTATACCTCTTCCAATTGAAGACGTTGATACAGACCAAATAATACCGGCACGATTTTTAAAAGCAACTACGAAAGAGGGTTTTGGAGAAAATCTATTTCGCGACTGGCGTTACAATCGCGATGAAACTCCAAAGGGTGATTTTGTGCTTAATAATTCCATTTATGGTGGCCGGATACTCGTTGCTGGCAAAAACTTTGGATGTGGATCCAGCCGTGAACATGCTGCATGGGCAATTCATGATTATGGCATCCGCGTCATCATATCCAGCTTTTTTGCAGACATCTTTAAAGGTAATGCATTGAACAATGGCTTATTGCCAATTACCGTTGATGATTCATTTTTGGATCATCTATTTAAAGAGATAGAGAAAGATCCAAATGTTGAAGTGGAAGTTTCGGTACCCGCCCAAAAGGTTACCATATTATCTACGGGAGAATCCCGTTCCTTCGAATTGGATCCTTATAAAAAAATGTGTCTGATCAATGGTTATGACGATATTGACTATCTTCTCAGCCTTAAAGACAAGATCCAAGCATTTGAATTATCAAAGACTTGAAAACAATCAAAGTAATTAGTTAATGAAAGCAAAAATTGCCGTACTTCCAGGTGATGGTATTGGCCCTGAAGTTATCGCTCAAGCATTGAAAGTCCTTGACGCTGTCACCGAAAAATTTGATCATAAGTTTACCTACTGTTTTGGCGATGTAGGAGGTATTGCTATTGACAAAACTGGCAATCCCTTCCCAGATGAAACTCTGGAGTCATGTATAAATAGTGATGCTATTTTGTTCGGTGCCATTGGAGATCCCAAATACGACAACGACCCTAAAGCAAAAGTGAGACCAGAGCAGGGACTCTTGGGTATGCGCAAGGCGTTGGGGCTTTTTTGCAATATCAGACCGGTCACCATCTTCCCGAAGTTAAAACACCTCTCTCCCATCAAAGAATCCTACCTTGATGGAGTAGATATGGTGATTTATCGTGAATTGATTGGTGGTATTTATTTTGGGGATAAAGGCCGGACTGAAAATCGTAGGGAGGCCTGGGATACCGAATACTATAAAACCGAAGAAATCGAACGCATTGCCCATCTGGCCTATAAACAGGCTATGAAACGGCGCAAAAAACTGACACTGGTCGATAAAGCAAATGTACTTGAATCTTCAAGGCTTTGGCGAGAGACGATTCAGGAGTTGGCTAAAGAATATCCTGAGGTCCAAACCGATTATATGTTTGTCGATAATGCAGCAATGCAAATGATCGTGTACCCGTCTCAATTTGATGTTATCCTGACCAGTAATATGTTTGGAGATATCATTTCTGACGAAAGTAGTGTACTGGCCGGATCGCTGGGACTTTTGCCTTCTGCCTCGATTGGTGAGAAAACCAGTGTCTTTGAACCCATCCACGGATCCTATCCTCAGGGAGCTGGTAAGGACATTGCCAATCCAGTCGCTACCGTACTTTCAGCAGCTATGCTGTTGGATCACCTTAATCTTACTGAGGAAAGCCGGATCGTAAGAGAAGCGGTATCCAGATTGCTTGAATCCGGACTGGGCACGATCGATCTAAAGGGAAGTTCACCAATATCCTGCTCACAGGCTGGAGACTTTCTGGAAGCTTTGGTACTGGATGAAGAACTAAAAATTGATAAAAACAAATATGTCAGTGGTACTTCAACCATCATTTGATCAGCAAAAGATTGATCCCGAAATTTAGAGATAACTGAATCTTAATCGGGATCTTGATTTTCTGCTTCCATTTCATGGGAGTGAGGTTCCCGCCTTTCCCTAATTATTTGGGCCAATGTTTTGTTCTGAAGTTTGCTTTCGATCCAATCCAGGGCATTCAAATACAGGAATGCTCTTTTTTCGTATGGATCATTGGCCAGTTTTATCAAATTTTTCTGAGTAGCCTTTAGTAATTTTTCATCCGGAACATTACTACTACGAAGTTGCTTTCTTATAAACGACAGCATTTCGAGCTGCACTTTATTGCGATCCTTCATCTTATCAAAAAAGCGACTAACTGATTTCTCCAGATATTCCAGCAACGAAAAATTCCTTAATTCAAAATGGGCTAAAAGATGTAACAACCTGCTGTAAGATTGAATATCTTCACGCAAGTGACCTACTTTCAGATTAATGATTTTATTTAAATAGTCTATAGATTCGCTGTAGTTGCCCTGACCAAAATGTAACCAGGCAATTCGATAATAAAACACCAAAATTCGATGGGTGTCGAGATTCCTTTCATAGAAGTTCATTTTCTCTTCCAGTTCAGGTACCAGCTTAAGACCTTCTTCAAATGTGCCCAGTAGGTAATGTTTATAGACCAGCGCTGAATAATAGTAGAGGAAGAAAATAATTTCTGAGGTAGTGTTTAGCGTTTCGCCGTACTTCTTTCCAAATTTTTCAAACTTTATAATGTGGTCTACAAAAGAATCAACTTTGTCTTGATTATAAAAACTAGTTAATAAATAGTGCAGGCCTCTTAGATATATATCAGGATCATCATCAATCATATTTGGATTTTCCTCCAGAAGAGTCACCCATTTTCGGGCATGCTCTTCGCACTTTTCAAAATCCAATAAAATATAGTAATA
>JAGQWV010000226.1 GCA_020437045.1 Saprospiraceae bacterium
TTACTGCGAAAATGCTGCACTAGTGGATCAATGTGTTATTTACCACGACATCAATCAAATTAAATCCATTGACCAGGCTTTTCTCAAAGGCATCGTCTTTCGCTTCGATATCCAGATTTTTGAAGGTGAAATGTGAAAGTTGATCATAGTCGGTGATAGCGACATCGAAGAAGATGTCGCATCGCAGGTGGATATTTTGCATAGTGATATGTTCAGAATAGGAAGTAGGCACATCCGGTCTTCCTTTCAGGTCGAAGAATTGCGTCCATGGTTTTACATAGATAAAACTATAAACCTGTCCCTGGATATTCTCTACGGTAATATATTCATATTCCTGGGGAGTATCCGGTCGCATTTTAAGCCACAATAAGCGGCGAGCCTGGTCTACCTGGCAATTACGGAATAAAATATTCTTATTGTGAATCGATTCACTGCCGCAGGTAAGAGCAGAATGACAAAATCCAAAAGTGCAATTTTCGATGATGATGTTTGTGTTTTCTCCATTGGCAGGGTCCTGATCAGCCCAGGGACCTTTTCCACCTTTTAAAGCAATGGCATCGTCATTGACCGACATATAACAACCTTTTACTAACACATTGGAGCAAACGTCGAGATCAATGGCATCTGTACTGGGTGCTTTCACCGGAGCATGGGGAGAGTATATATGGAGGTCCAGGATTTTTACATAATTGCATTGATAGTAGTGACTGGACCAGAATCCGGAATTATGCAATTGAACATCTTGTATCTGGACATGATCACAATCCCAGAGAAAGACCAATCTTGGCCGGGAAACTTCCAGGTTAGTACACTGGGGATTTTCTTTTCGCCGTTGCCAGAAAGCCTCCCAGAATTTTAAGCCATTTCCGTCAATGGTACCCTTTCCTGTGATGCTAAAATGATCAACACCATAGGCATTTATCAAAGCTGCAAAATAATCAAGTCGCTGACCTTCCATCCGAGAGGCTATTTTTGGATAGTCAGAGATGTCATCAGATCCTTTCAATTTTGCACTATCCGCAAAATGAAGATGGGTATTCGGTTTAAAAAATAAAGCGCCGCTCAAAAAGGTACCCGTGGGAATGACAATGACTCCACCACCGCTTGCAGAGACCTGATCAATGATTTTCTGAATCACCTTCGTTTGCACAATCGTACTGTCATTTTTAGCTCCAAAATCGGTGATCTCAAATTGGGTTCCAAGATCCTTCAATTGTATTTTGGAGGCATCCGAAAACCAGGACGGAATCACGGTGCCATCAGGGAAAAGATTCGTAGTCTCCCTCTGGGAAAAAATCGCTTTATTAAAACTAGTATGAAATATAATTAGCGTGGCAATGATAAATTTTAACCTGTGAGACATCATTTTACTTTTTTTATAACCAGTTCCCGGAGCATTTGAGCGGCTTACCTCATGGCATTACTGATTATGTAAGTTAAGCCATTTAAGTTGATTTCTTCTGATTTGTCAGTATCAGGATTCTATCCATTTAAAAAATTTTAAGGGTTCTTAAAATTCAAAAGAACTCCTGCAGAAACTCTTATTCTATTGAAAACTTTATTGAACAATAGTTTTTTCTTAAACCATTAAAGTCAAACCTGCTTGCTCTTTAATTCGGACGATCTCAACGGTGATATTTAGCTAAAGCATTTTCTCAGCAATTCATTGATTTTCTCTGTTCCCATTTCCCGCATTAATTTTATGTTTCTTGGTGGTATCTGATCTGTATCAGGATATTTGTCAATAGCTATATCCAGACTTTCTTCCCGCAGTATATGTAAAATCGGATAGGGAGACCGGTTGGTGTAGTTTTCTACGTCTTCAGATTTTGTGCCTTCAAACTGATAATCAGGATGAAAACTGGCGATCTGAAAAACACCTTCCAAATCCATCTGCCTGAGTAATTCATCAGTAAGTTGGAGAAAATCGTTAAAGGCAGAAAAGTCGGATAAAACCATCGGATGAATCAGCAAGGTGGTTTCCATTTCTGGATGGTCGCGAATGTGTTCTATCTCCTTCCATAAATCAACTAAAAGCTTTTCCTCGGAGTCTGCTTCCGATACGATGAAACGCACACTATTTTTAACGAGTGGTTTCTTGGCAAAGGGACATAAATTTAAACCGATAACGACGGTTTCTACCCAATTCCGAACCGTTTTTTCAATGAGTACATTTGTCATGGTATCACTTTTTCATTCACTGAACAATTGATATTGAAATAAATCAAATTTCCTTTTACAGAAGGGAAATTACCTGTCATATTTTAAACAAACCCAGTAAGTCTTCTTTCGACAAGGATTGAAAGAATCCATTTGCTTCCTTGATTAGATCATTTGATAATTCCTGCTTTTGTTGTTGGAGTTTGATGATCTTTTCTTCCAGGGTGTCTGGTGAGATCAATCGCACTGCAGTAACGTTTTTCTTTTGTCCAATCCGGTGTGTCCGGTCGATGGCCTGATTTTCAACGGCCGGATTCCACCAGGGATCGATTAAGTAAACATAATCTGCTGCCGTAAGATTAAGCCCCGTACCACCTGCTTTAAGACTGATGAGGAAAATTCTTGTATGGGGATCATTTTGAAAACGATCAACCAATGCCTGTCAGTTCCGGGTAGAACCGGTGAGCATCACATAGTTATATCCTCTTTCATCAAGTTCTGCCTTAATTAAATCTAGCATCGCCACAAACTGGGAAAAGATGAGTAATTTATGTTGTGGTGCCTGACTCTCAATCTGCTCCAGAAGAATATCCATTTTTGCCGATGATGATTCTGTGGGAATCTCCAATCCAATGAGGCTCGGAGAATTACAGATTTGCCTCAACTTCGTCAAGCCTCTTAGGACATGCATGGCGTTTTTCTTTAGCTCGTCATTTCCAGTGGCTGAAATATAGTCGCGAAATTCTTTTTCATATGCATCGTATATCTTCCTTTGCTCCGGTTTTAATTCACAATAAAGAACCATTTCGGTTTTAGCGGGCAAGTCTTTTGCTACTTGTTTTTTGGTGCGGCGCAATAAAAAGGGTTCTATTTTCTGACGTAGATACGCCGCTCTGCGGCTATCTTTAAATTTGTCTATGGGAATGGAATAGATATCCTGAAAGTATTGCCGGTTACCAAGAAGGCCTGGACATGCAAAGGAAAATTGACTAAATAAGTCAAAAGTATTGTTTTCAACAGGCGTACCGGTTACGGCAATTCTATTTCTGCTTTTTAGCTTCATGACCGCTTGATAGCGTTGGCTTTTGGGATTCTTAATATTTTGGGATTCATCCAGAAAAACATAATTAAACGTAAATTTTCGCAGGTAATTTATATCGGACAGTAAGTAATTATAGGATATGAGAATAATCTGAAATTCTTTAAAATGATCTGTCTGGCGGATGCGATCCCTACCCTGTACCACGTGGGTTTTTAGTGTCGGGGTGAATTTTTCAATTTCTTCTTTCCAGTTAAAGATGAGGGATGTCGGCACAACAATGAGATTGTTATTGTTTGCGATCTTTTTGTTTTGCGTTAAGATGAAAGCCAGTATTTGTATCGTTTTGCCGAGACCCATGTCGTCAGCAAGACAACCACCAAAATTAAGTTCATCAAGAAAATTTAACCAATTCAATCCTTTTTTTTGATAGGACCTGAGTGATCCATTAAATTCCGACGGCAAGGAAATGTTTTTAATTCGCTGAAGATGGGAGAACTTTTCTCTATACTGTTGGATGTCGAGTTGAGCTTTCTCTTCTAGCATCTCTTTTTCATAAATTTCCTCAATAGTGGAAAAATTAATTTTAGGCGTTTTAATCGTGTCCTCTGGAGTGATGTCGCCCGCCTGGAAATAGGCCTTGAATTTTTCTATCCATTCTTCCGGTAGAATGCCAATACTGCCATCATCAAGGGGTATGTATTTAGATTTATTGCGCAGTGCAATTTGAATTTTCTTTAAGGATGCTTTTCGTTTTCCATAAGAGACCGAGACCTTCGTTTCAAACCAATTAATTCCAGATACAACCTGTACATTTACCCGGGCAGTGTGGGCATTAAATTTGTTGTTTTTTAAGGTGTTAAATCCCAGGATTGTCAACCCCTTCTCTCTCCATTCAGCAAAAGTCTTTAAAAACCATTTTTCATCCAGGAATTGTTTGCGATGCAGGTACAAGTAATCCAGTTCATTATCGAGTTGTTCTGAAAGATAAGGATGTTGTTTAATCAGTAAGGACATGAATTGAACTTCCAATGCATGGTCTCGTTCCACTAGAAATTCAGTTCCATCCTTGTCGATACCGTAGATTGCTCTTTTGGTGCGGATGTTGATTTCTACGTCACTGTAGCGCACGATCGGTTCAAGCTTAACAAATTCTCCCAGATCGGTCAGATAGATCATTTGTTCAATATCTTTATCAAAAGCATACTCAATTACCTGAGCGTCTGTTGCCGGGGCAATGTGCTCGTAGGTAATTTTGATTTTATCTTCGATAAGATCCAGAAACTCGCGTTTAAATTCCGCAAACTTTGACTGGTGTATGATTAATTTTCCTGAATTCTTGGTAATTAGATCCATAATTCCCAATAATGGAATATTATTTAGCAAGAAATAAGTACTCTCTACGAAAAGGAAGCATCCATATTGAAGGGGCAGGTTTTGGAGATCAATTTTTTGTTCCAGAAGATAGACATTGCCGGTGAGTTCATAAAAGAAATCACGCCTGGCAATATTTAATTGTATGGTATCTGGAAAAGACCTAAGCGTGATTGGAGAAATCGATGCAGCAGTGACATTTTCTGAGATTGATCCATCATGTACATAGATTTGGCACTGCAGGGTATTTTTTATTAAAATGCGAAGTGCCTGCAGATCCGAGGATGTTATTTTATGGTCTTGTCTTTTTTGAAATTGCGTAACCGCGATGAGAAACTTCAGTTCATCTGCATCAGAATAATTCCAAAGACACTGGAGAGGAGAGATGGTAATAAATGGATTTTTCGGTTTTCCCTCTCTACTCATCCGGGCATGATAGAGGTCAATGATAAGATAATGATAGTATTTATGCTTGCGTAATACCAACAGGTTCGGTCTATGATGGTTCTTCAGAATTTCAGCATGAGACGGTTCGGTTTGGACCTCTTTAGTCATCTCCTGGAGAATATTTCGATTCACTGGTAGAAGACCAGTCAGTTTAGGTTTTACAAGTATTTGGTCGTTTTCATAGCGTACTTGAAAATACAGATCGAGTATTTCTTCTTTTTCCAGACCGTAATCACCAGCATATATTTTCAGTTTTTGTTGACGAAGTCGATAACTGAAGAATATTTTCCAATCATCCCTATGCATGATATGGAGCATCAACTGAACCTGGTGACTACATAGCTTTTCTGATGATCCCGGGCAATTACAAACGAGAAGGAGAAGATTCTCTTGCTGTATAAGTGATAGACAGTGTCGGATTTGATTGTTATCCAATAGGGTGAAATTACCCTGATTTAGTTCAAGGTGTTCTACTTTGATCTGTCCATGGTGATTATAGGCGATTTTTTCGAGACTGTTCCAATGTAGATGATCTTCTTTAAGTTGATCAAAGGATAGGTTATTAAAAATAAATGGACGTTTACGATCACCTTTTGATGCATGAGTTTCGAGGAAAGAACTCATAAGAAAATAATTTATACAAGAGAGCTTGCAAAGTAAGTTATAATTTTGAATGTACTTATGGATCGGTTGTATCGCTTCCCGACGATGTTTGTATTCAGATGGGATCCTGAGCCAGATGTTCCAGACAGGAAAGGGTTTAGATTAATAGAGTTAAAAAGAGAGAACAATGAGAGTAGCATTTGCTGCCTGTACGTTACGTTTGTATCTCACTGGATAAAAGCATCTAAAGCACTTCGTTATCTGAACGGAATTCAATACTGAATAAACGTGTCAAAACCTGATCTTGCTCAGCCCTCGGATTGCGGAACACGAAATATATTTTGTGTATCCCTTCTATATTTTCGACATTGGCATTTACTACGGAATAGGCCAATCTTCGTGCCTGATCATAATCTATTTCTTCTTCAGGTTTGCCTTTCTTTGTATTCTCGGCTTTCATATTTCTAACAATCTCTCGATAGTTGTTATCCCTGGCTTCGATCTCGCCTTGCGTGCTAATCAATTGGCCGTTTGGAGTGTCGAGATGGATTTCCACCGTACATCCGGTGGCGTTCTCACGGGGGGGTGCTTCGCCGAAGATCTCGATGTTTTTGATTCCGGTAAGGTCAATATCATCAAAAGCGATATATGACTGGTCACCCACCATGCTGAATGAGCGGCTGGGAGTCGTCAGTAATCGATTTCCTTTGGCTTCATCATATTTTTCCGGATTTAGCACGGGATTTCTCAACGCGATGATTTTTTCCGAAGTAAGCGGGCCAATCGGTTCGTTTCCTTGGTCGGTATAGGCAACTCGCATCAGATAGCTACCATGGCCGTTGTCACCGGGAGGAATATCCGTTGTCAGTGATCCCCTGGGTGAATAGTTTCTACCCTTGACCGGCTGATCCGCCAGACTC